>JAGQXA010000321.1 GCA_020436865.1 Saprospiraceae bacterium
ACGAGGAATAGTCCGAAAACAGTGGCGATCAATGGAAGCGACTTCATGGTGGAGAGGCGTTATGGTCGTTCGAAAAAGAGATTTCGGGACCATATAGCCGGAGGGTGGGAAAGGTTACGGGGTGGGGTGAAAATCTTGGATCTTCTCTATGGTCAACGCTCCCCCCATTTCTCCAAAACTGCCTTCTTCCAGGGGACCAGCGTGCCCTGCGCCGTTTCTATGTACTGGTCGCCCAAATAGATCAGATGAGAATGCGCGGGCGACTGACCGGCGTTTTTCTGCCACCAGGTCAGTCCGGAGAAAAGCCGGGTGTTGTACGTTTTAGAGGCCTTCAGTTCGATGGCCTGTAAAACTCCGCCTTCTTCGACCAGCAGATCTACCTCGTTGCCGTTGCTATCGCGCCAGAACCAGAAAGCCGGACGTCCTCCGCGATGCGATCGCCTCTTGTACAGTTCGGCAAGCAGCATGTTCTCCATGATGTTGCCGTACATGTAGTGGGTATGTAGCTGGGCTTGCTCATCGATCCCAAGCAAAGAACACAATAAGCCGGTGTCGAAGAAATACAGCTTAGGCGACTTGATCAATCGCTTGTTGAAATTCCGGTGGTAGGGTTGAAGGAAGAAAACGAGATAGGACGCTTCCAGAATGGACAACCAGGCCTTGACGGTATTGACCGAAATATCGGCGTCGTTGGCCAGAGAAGAGAGATTCAGCACCTGCCCGACGCGTCCGGCGCAAAGCCGCAGGAAACGGCTGAAGTGATTAAGGTCGCCGATATTCCGCATTTGGCGGACGTCGCGCTGCAAATAGGTCTCCACATAGCTGGGGAAAGCGATCGGAGGCGGCAGTTGCCGGTCGTAAAGCGCCGGATATCCTCCCTGCCAGGCCCACTGCTCCGGCGACATCGAACCGGATATCTCAAGCGGCAATTCTTCCAGACCAAATGGAAGGAGCGTCAGGATCCCAACCCGGCCTGCCAGCGACTGGGTGATCTTTTCCATCAATAAAAAATTCTGCGACCCGGAGAGAATAAATCGCAACCCTGTGTGGTCGTCGACCAGCCCTTGCAGATAGGAAAAGAGCGCCGGCGTCCGTTGGATCTCGTCAAGGATCGCCCCTTTGGGAAAAGTAGCCAAAAACCTCCTGGGGTCCTGTTCTGCCAACAAACGAGTGTCGGGATTCTCCAAACTGGCGTATGGATAATCGGGAAATAGATGCCGAAGCAGGGTGGTCTTTCCGGACTGCCGAGGTCCGCCGAGGTAAACCACTGGAAAGTAACCGGTGTATTCCCTAATGGACCGGCTGATCAGGCGGGGAAGTACGTTCATTTTATGTAATCTTGCAATTCAAATGCAAATTTACATAAAATTTTTCATTCAGCAGGCAGGCTTGCGAAGGCGGGGTGAGTTTAAGCTCCGGCGCAAGGCCCAACCAGGGAATATTCCCAACCATACCGGCTGACCAATCGGGAACGTATTCACATCTTCGGGTTAAATGGCCTTGAAAGCCACCCAAGTGAGCCCCGGAGGGGCGGCACGATCTTAGAACGACCGGTAGTCTGTTTCGTCCAGCCCCATCGGGGCGGCATGTGACCGGCAATACATGTCGCCCCGATGGGGCTGGATCGGGCTTGTCGGCCATCATTCTTTTGAGATGTCGCCCCGATGGGGCTCAAAAAGCCGAACCTCCCTTTAGGTGCTGCGGGAGCTAATATTCTCCACCAGGGGTTCCGCTTCATACTTGTCGGGCAGCGCCTTCGGGCGATAATCCGACCGGGCCATTCGCTCGAGAACCGATTGGTGAATAAAGGCGCCTTCCGGTATGCGGCGGGGGGCTCCGAAGGGAATGTACCACTCGCGCAGTCCGGTTTCGTAATCATAGCGGGTTTTGGGAATGATCTCGCCTATCCACCAAAAGCTCGTTAATGACTTGTGCAGCTTTCCGGCGGCGTCCGGACCTGCCACCCCGTCGTTCTTCAGATCCAGCACGATCTTTTCATACTGACCGACATCGATCTTCAAACCGGCCACCTTCGCTTCGTTGAGTATCCACTGCAGGGCGATCTTGGCCAAACCGCTTTCCTCCTCGGAATAGGATCCGCC
>JAGQXA010000322.1 GCA_020436865.1 Saprospiraceae bacterium
GCGATCTCGCCTTCGCCCGCACCATTTCCCGCGGCACCACCGACATCCTGGCCACCGGCGAAACGGTAGCCGAAGAAAACCGCGAATTGTTCGTGCTCCGCAAAGAAAATGGCCAATGGAAGATCGCTCGCTATCTATTCAACAAGATGAGCTAGCCGTTTTTTTTGGATCAATCAATGATTAGTCATTAAATTAAGTTATCTTTGCCCTGGTCACTTTTGGCCAGGGTTTTTTATTTCGCGTGCCGCATGCGCATTGAAGACGCCATAAAAGTCAAACGCTTCCCCTCGCCCCAGCAAAAGCTGAGCATCAATCTCATTTACACCCACATGTGGGCATACGACCAGCTACAAGCCTTCTTTGGAGAGTACGGCCTCACTTCTCAGCAGTACAACATCCTGCGGATCTTACGCGGACAGTACCCCAATGGTCTTTCCACCTCCGGGATCCTCGAACGGATGATGGAGAAGAACGCGGGGGTTTCCCGGCTGGTCGACCGCCTGGTGAAAAAGAACCTGGTGGAAAAGTCGGTTTCGCCGGCCGACAAACGGCTGGTCGATGTGACCATCAGCGCCCGGGGACTGGAAATCGTGGAGGCCATGGATCGCGCACGCCACCGGATCGATGAGATCTATTCCAATCTCGAAGAGTCGGAGATCGATCTGCTGAATAACCTACTGGACAAACTGCGAGGCTAAGACCTCCGATCCTCCACCCACTCGTACGTCTGCTCGAAGATCTTCCGCTCGCAGGGGTACAGTTCGCCCTGCACCCCCACCATCAGATAGTCGCCGGCCTTGCCGCGCAGGGTTCCTTCTTTCGTTTCCACGACAAAGGGCTCGTCGATCTGCAAACAGCGGATCGGAATGGGCTTCTTGACGGCCTTACGGAAAGGAAGATCGGGCGTTTGCCCGGATCGAAAAAAGCGGACGTCGGCCTTTTCCTGTCGGGCGCCGAACAAGCGACGCAGCCAAAGGGTGATCTTTCCCATAAAAGCGGTATTGATACTCCTTCAAGGTAGGAAAAATGCCGGAAAGGCCGCTGCATATTATCTTTAGAGCAAAAACCCATGCGACCTCTCCTACTCAGCTTTTTTGCCGGACTCTTGCTCTCTCCGGTCTTCGCTCAAGACCTCTACACTTTCCAGCAGGCTTATCCGCTGGGGATCACCACCACCTTCTCGGCTGCCGTGCCGGCCCCGGAAGGAGGGTTCTACCTCGCAGCCCGGGGCATCAACGACATCTTCCTGTTCCGCACCGATACTACCGGCCAGATCGAATGGTTGCGGCAGTACGACCTGGGCAACGATGAAGCCGTGTATGGGCTGCAGGCCTTCGAGGGCGGCTGCCTGATCGTCGGCGGCATCATCGGCCAGACGACCAGCTCGCGCGACGGCTTTTTTCTGAAGGTCGACCTCGACGGCAACGTGCTCGAGCTCGCCCAGCTCGACCAGGGCAACAGTTCCAATGCCTTCCATTCCATCCGCCCCACTCCCGACGGCAACTACATCGTCGCCGGGCGCAGCCTCGTCGGGCCGGGAGGCTCCTACCTCATGCTGTTGGCCAAAGTGGATCCGCAGGGGAATATCCTGTGGTCGAACTCCTTCGGCGCCGGCGGCTGGGAATGGGGTTTCTGGGCCGAACCGGCTTCCGATGGCGGCTATATCCTCGTCGGCGAAGCCGA
>JAGQXA010001029.1 GCA_020436865.1 Saprospiraceae bacterium
ACCACCACCGCAAGCGGTCCGGAAAAATGCAGGCGACTGGCCAGCAGATAACCTCCGGTCACGATCGCCAGGGTGATCAGGATCTCGACCTCGTAATCGTCGATGCTCTTCATCAGCTGCCAGGCGATGAGGCCGAGCACCAGTCCGAGCCCGATGCCGCCCCCCACCTCCTCCACGAATAGAAAGGCTACCTCGTCCGGGTGGATTTCCCCGCCTTGCGACTGGGCAATGCCGAAGATGGTCAGGAATACCACCACCCCGATCCCGTCGTTGAACAGGCTTTCCCCGACGATCTTGGCCTCCAGTTGCCGTGGCGCCCCCGCTTTTTTCAAGATCCCCAGTACGGCAATGGGGTCGGTAGGGGAGATGAGCGCGCCGAACAACAAGCAGTGGATGAACGCCACGGGCATACCCAGCAGGTCGAACAGGAAATAGGTGAGGCCGCCGACCAGGAAAGTGGAGGTCAATACCCCCAGGGTGGCGAAGGTCAGGATCGGCCAGCGTTGGGCTCGCAACTGGCTGAAATCGGTATGTAGAGCCCCGGCGAAGAGCAGGAAGCACAACATGACGTCCATGAGCGCCCGCTGGAAGTCGATCTGCCGGATGAAATTTTCGGCCAACTCGGGGATGTCGGGGTCGAAATACCCGAAGCCGATGATCAGCAGGGTGAAGAGGATCGCCGTCACCATCAGACCGATCGTGTCGGGGAGTTTGAGAAAGCGCACGTTGATGTACCCGAACAGGGCCGATAGCACGATGAGAGCGGTTACAATGGCAAATAAGTCCATGGTCTTTTCGGATTGATCTGCTAAAAATACGAAGGCCCGGGTAAATGCAAAACCGACCCCATCCGGCGCCATCCGGCAGGCAAACTCAAATTCAGGAAATTTTGGTACCTTCCAAGCCCTAATCCGCTAATCCAAAATATTTCCTCTATGAAAAGAACGATTTCTTTCCTGCTGTTTTTCTCCCTGCTTCTGACAATCCCGTTGTTCGGGCAAGGTAAGAAAAAAGACAAGGAGGAGCCCGCAAAAGAGAAGCACTATCTGGAAACGCTTTCCCTCGGAGGACTCTCCTTCCGCTCGGTCGGGCCGGCCATTACCTCCGGCCGCATCGCCGACTTTGCCGTTCATCCCGACAACCGGGCCATCTATTACGTGGCCACTGCTTCGGGCGGCGTATGGAAAACGACGAACGGAGGCACGACCTACGATCCCATCTTCGACGGCCAGGGATCGTATTCCATCGGCTGTGTGACGCTCGATCCGAACAACCCCAACGTCGTATGGGTCGGCACCGGGGAGAACAACAACCAGCGCTCGGTGGCTTACGGCGACGGGCTGTATAAGTCGATCGACGGCGGCCGTACCTGGGCGCACATGGGCCTGAAGAATTCCGAACACATCGGCAGGATCGTCGTCGACCCGCGCAATTCCGATGTCGTGTACGTGGCGGCCATCGGTCCACTCTGGAGCGAGGGCGGCGACCGCGGCGTGTACAAGTCGACCGACGGCGGCCAGAATTGGGAGGCCGTGCTGACGGTCGACGAGCATACTGGCGTCAACGACCTGATCATGGATCCGCGCAATCCCGATGTGCTGTATGCCTCTGCCTACCAGCGTCGGCGCCACGTTTTTACTTATGTCGGTGGCGGTCCCGGTAGCGCCATTTATAAATCGACCGACGGCGGCAAAAACTGGGAAAAGGCCAATAAGGGCCTGCCCTCGGTCGATCTGGGACGCATCGGACTGGCCATTTCGCCGGCCGATCCGGAGATCCTCTACGCCATCGTGGAAGCAGCGCAGGATCAAGGCGGCTTCTATCGCTCCACCAACCGGGGCGCGAGTTGGGAAAAACGCAGCGGCTACAATACCAGCGGCAACTACTACCAGGAACTCGTGCCGCATCCGACCAAGGCCGATGTGGTGTTTGCCATGGACACCTGGCTGCATTGGACGACCAATGGGGGCAAGAGTTTCGAGCAGTTCAACGAACGTTGGAAACACGTCGACAACCACTGCATGTACATCGATCCCAAAGACACGGACTACCTGCTCGTCGGCTGCGACGGCGGCATTTACGAGAGTTTCGACGGCGGCACAACCTGGAACTACAAAGACAATCTGCCCGTCACGCAGTTCTACAAAGTGGCGGTCGACAACGACCTGCCGTTCTACAACATCTACGGCGGTACGCAGGACAACTTTAGCATGGGCGGCCCCTCGCGGACCCGCTCCGGCAATGGCATCGTCAATGCCGACTGGTTCATGACGCACGGGGGCGACGGCTTTGAAAGCCAGATCGACCCCAAGAACCCCAATATCGTGTATGCCCAGTCGCAGTATGGCGTGCTGGTGCGGTACGACCGGGCCAGCGGCGAAGAACTGGGCATTCAACCCAAACCGCGGAAAGACGAGCCCGCCTATCGCTGGAACTGGGACGCACCCCTGGCCGTTTCCAGCCATCGGGACGGCCGGATCTACTTTGCGGCCAACAAGCTTTTTCGCTCCGATAATTACGGCGGCTCCTGGGAAGTGCTCGGTGGCGACCTCACCCGGCAGATCGATCGCAATACGCTGCCGGTGATGGGCCGTATCCAAAGCATCGATGCGGTGGCCAAGAACGGCTCCACTTCGCCCTACGGCACGATCGTGGCCTTTTCGGAAAGTCCGATCGACCAGAAACTATTGTACGTCGGTACCGACGATGGCCTGATCCAGGTAAGCGAAGATGGCGGCGCGAACTGGCGGAAGGTCGAGGTCGACGGCCTGCCCGGCGCGCCGAAGCGCACCTACGTGAACTTCGTGCTGGCCTCCCAGCACGATGCGAATGTCGTCTATGCCGCCTTCAACCACCACAAGTACGGCGATTTTAAACCTTATGTATACGTGAGTAGGGACAAGGGCAAGAGCTGGACCAGTATCAGCGCCAACCTGCCCGAGCGCGGATCGGTCTACAGCCTGGCGGAAGATCATGTACAGCCCAGCTTGCTCTTTGCCGGTACCGAATTCGGCTGTTTCTTCACGCCCGATGCCGGCGCGCACTGGAAGCAGCTCAAAGCCGGCTTGCCCACAGTGGCCGTGCGCGATATCGACATTCAGGAACGCGAGAACGACCTGGTGCTGGCAACCTTCGGTCGCGGTTTTTACGTCCTCGACGATTACAGCCCCTTGCGCAAGATCAGCGAAGAAATGGCCAAGGGCGTCGCTATGATCTTCGACATTAAGCCGGCGCTGATCTTCAACCAGCGCTATCCCCTGGGATTGCGCGGGAAAGGTTTCCAGGGCGACGGGTACTATTCGGCCTCCAACCCACCCGTCGGCGCTGCCTTTACCTACTATTTCAACGAAGAGATCAAGAAGCTCACGGATAAGCGCCAGGAAGAGGAGAAGGAAAAGATCAAGAACGGCGAGGCCATTCGCTATCCGACCTACGAAGAGCTGAAAGCCGAGAGCGAAGAGAAAGATCCCTACCTCCTCTTTACGGTCAAGGATCAGGACGGCAATACCATTCGGAAGCTGAAGACGGGCGTCGGTCAAGGCGTCAGCCGGCTCGTCTGGGACGGCCGGCTGTCATCGACTTCGCCGATCAGCCTGGCGCCGCCCTCTGACAACATTTTCGACAATCCCGACAGCGGCATCTGGGCGGCGCCGGGCGAATACACCGTGACGCTGAGCAAGAACGTGAACGGAGAGGAATCCTTGCTCGCAGGGCCGAGCGCGTTCGAACTGCGCTCGCTGGGCGGCGTAACCCTACAGGCGGCGGATCTCGCTGTTTTGCT
>JAGQXA010000323.1 GCA_020436865.1 Saprospiraceae bacterium
ACCATGCCGCAGCCGAGGATCTCGACCCAACCGGTCTGCTTGCAGATCCGGCAGCCCTCGCCGCCGCAGATGAAGCACGACACATCCATTTCCGCACTCGGTTCGGTAAAGGGGAAATAGGAGGGGCGGAGCCTGATCTTGGTATTCGGCCCGTACATTTCCTTGGCGAAATAAAGCAGGGTTTGCTTCATGTCGGCAAAGGAAACGCCTTCGTCGATGTACAGCCCTTCGACCTGATGGAACTGGCAATGTGCCCGCGCCGAGATCGTTTCGTTGCGGTACACCCGGCCCGGAGCGATGATCCGGATGGGCGGCTGCTGGCTGGTCATGACGCGCGCCTGTACCGAAGAGGTATGCGTGCGCAGCAGCATTTCCGTGCTGTTCTGCAGGTAATAGGTGTCCTGCATGTCGCGGGCCGGATGATCCTCCGGCGTATTCATGGCGGTGAAATTGTGCCAATCGTCTTCGATCTCGCGTTCTTCGGCGACGGTGAAGCCGATGCGCGAAAAGATATCGATGATCCGGTTCATGGTCACAGCCAGCGGATGGCGGGCGCCCAGTTCGAGCGGTTCGCCGGGAGCGGTCAGGTCGAGGCCGGAAAAGGCCGATTTTGCCTGGGCCTTTTCCACGAGTTCGCGGACTTCCTGGAACTTCGCTTCTGCGGCTTGCTTGGTCTCGTTGACGAGCTGGCCGAATTCCTTTTTCTGCTCATTGGCAATGTTGCGGATCTCGCCCATGAGGGGCTTGAGGATGTTCTTCGCACCCAGAAAACGCAGCCGGAACTGTTCCAACTCTTCGGCATCTTGCGGCCGGGCTGAACGGACCTCCTCGAGAAGCCGGCTTACTTTATCGAATAAATCAGCAGACATGATGGCAAATTGACGGTTATGCACTGTTTTCAAACGCCCCCAAAGGTAAGGTTTTTTCGACTACCTTCTCTTTTCCGGAAGCAGAACTCCCGGAGCAAGCAATACGGTTCTAACCGTGGCGTTTTCTATTAGGTTCCAAACGGAAGGGAGGCCGTCGGCGAAGCGGTTGTAACTTCCCGGGCCGCAGCCTGCTCCGGCATGGACGTCGGCAACGCCAAAAATCTCCAGAAATAATTCTCGAATCACTTTTGTTTGAGCATATTGGCCGGGAGATAAAGTACCCTGAACTTGAAACGACTACTGTTCTCTTATAAGGCGCAGGCGTTGATCCTGATCTTTATCTGGATCGTGGCGATGTTGTTTTCCGCTGAATTCGTGCTGACCCTCTGCATGATCTTTCTGCTTGCCATCGCCTTGTTCGAGCTGCAGATCGACGGGCAACAGATCCGTTTCGGCCTGAGGCGCAAGCTCGGCTCCAACCTGCGTCGGTGCTGGCAGTACCGCGCTTTGGCGGCCGTCGCCGTTCCCTTTTTCCTCGTGCTGGTCTCGGCTTTGTGGTCGACCGACATCGGGTATACCCTCGAACGCTTGCGGATTAAGTTGCCCTTCCTGGTGATGCCCCTGGCTTTCATCAGCATTCCCCCTTTCGGAAAAAGAGAACTGCAGGTGGTCCTCTATTTCCTGCTGGCCATCATGACCGTCGCCTGCCTGTATGTGGGGATGAACTACCTGGCCCATTTCGACGCCGTGAACGACATGATCGGCCGGGGCAAGTCGATGCCGACCCCCTCCAACCACATCCGCTTCAGCCTGGCGCTGGCCTTTGCCGTCGTTGCGGGGGCGAGCCTCTGGTGGGACGATTTTCGCCTCCGGTACGATTGGGAACGCCGGCTGACCGGCGGAATGACCCTCTTTCTGTTCTTCTTCATTCACGTGCTGTCGGTGCGCAGCGGGATCCTGGTGCTATATCTTTCCCTTTCCTATCTGGCCGCCTGGTATGTGTGGCGCACCCGCCGCTACGGGTACGGCCTCGGAGCTATCCTGCTGGTTCTGGCCCTGCCCTTGATCACCTATCAAATGGCGCCGAGCTTTCGACAGAAGATGAACTACATGCGTTGGGACCTTCAACAATACCTGCAGGGAAAAGGGGGCGACTATTCGGACTCCGAGCGCCTGACCTCGCTTGAGGTCGGATTGCAGATCGGCAACGAGCATCCGGTGCTGGGCGTCGGCGCCGGCGACCTGAAAGCGGAGGTGAACCGGCTGTACGCGACCGACTTCCATGGGGTCTACGAACCACGGATGCCGCACAATCAATTGATCTCCATCTATGCCGGATCGGGCCTGGTCGGCCTGGCGGTCTTCCTGCTGGCCTTTTTCTATCCCTTGTTCTACCGAAAGAACTTTCGCTACCCGCTACTGACGGCCTTTTACCTGCTCATCTTCGCGTCTTTCATGATGGAAAATACGATCGAAAATAATTTCGGCGTGTCGTTCTATGTGCTCTTCCTGCTGCTTGGCCTGAACTACCTGGCAAACCGACCGTCGGGGCTATAGACATTTGGCCTCTACGAGGCCACGGGGATCCTTCGGATCCCTTCCCCCTTTCCCCCTTCTAGCCTTCTACCTCAAAATGATTGGCCTGCGTGATCCGGAACAGACCTCCCACAAGCACACCGAACACGGCGCCGCCGATGTGCGCCCACCAGGCTACGCCGTCGGCCGCGCCGGTCAGCGGGTCGAGGGAGGCAATGCCGTTGAACCATTGCTGCCCGATCCAAAAACCGAGGAACAGAAAGGCCGGCAGCCGGAAGGGGAAGACCAGGAAGAGCAGTTTGACGC
>JAGQXA010001030.1 GCA_020436865.1 Saprospiraceae bacterium
GTATAATCAAATTTAGAGCATTGCCCTGCCTGCTTCATTGATAAACGTCAGCCGGAAAAGTGATTTTTGTCAGCCCGTAAAATTTGCCTACATTGCCTCACAGCAGAATTCCGAAGCCAGATGAGAAGATTTCTCCGCCGTCTTTTTCGCTGGACTACCACCGCCTTAGTCGTTCTCCTGGGCATCCTGACCATCAACGCGATCCGGTTTCACTCCCGCCAGATCGCCGTCAGCCCCTTGCCCGATGTACCGCTTGCCGAAGGCGCTTTCGATCGCCTGAGCGAGGCCGTGCAGATCCCGACGGTTTCGCGTCGCAGCGGGATCGACTCCAGTGCCTTTCAACGGCTCGACAGCTTCCTGATGTCGGCCTTCCCCCTGGCCCAGCGCGAGCTGGAACGCACCCGTCTGGCCGGCTACAGCCTGCTTTATCGCTGGCCGGGCCGCAACAACAAACTCAACCCGATCTTGCTACTGGCCCATCTCGACGTCGTGCCGGTCGAAACTTCCTCGGCCGCACAGTGGACGCATCCGCCCTTTTCCGGCCTCCTCGCCGACGATCACGTATGGGGCCGCGGTACGCTCGACGACAAGATGAGCGCCCTGGGAATGCTCGAGGCCGTGGAAATGCTGCTGCGCGACGGGTATTATCCCGAGCGAACGGTCTACCTGGCTTTTGGCCACGACGAAGAGCTCGACGGCACAGGCGCCCAGTCCATCGCCGCACATCTGCAAGGACGCGGCGAGCAGATCGAGTACATCCTCGACGAGGGCCTGCTCGTCCTGGAAAACGCATTGCCCGGACTGGACCCTCCGGTTGCCCTCGTCGGTATTGCCGAAAAAGGCTACGCCTCCCTCAAGCTGACCCTCGAATTGCAGGAGGGCGGCCATAGCATGATGCCGCCCGAACGATCGGCGATCGGCGATCTGAGCGAGGCGTTGTTGCGGCTGCAGGAACAGCCGTTCCCCGGCGCGCTGGAAGGCGTACTCGACCAGTTCTTCGACTATATCGGGCCGGAAATGGGCTTGTTCTCCCGCATCGCCATCGCCAATCGCTGGCTGACGGCGCCCCTCCTGGTACGCCGTTTTTCGGACGATCCGGCCACAAATGCCCTGGTGCGTACAACCGCCGCGCCGACCATGATCGATGCCGGGGTTGCCGACAATGTACTCCCGGTGAGCGCGGAAGCGACCGTCAATCTCCGCATCCGGCCGGGCGAAACGGTCGAGTCGGCCGTCGCCTACGTCAAACAGATCATCGACGACGACCGCATCCGGGTCGAGGTGATCCGCAGCGGCGCGGTGAGCGATCCTTCGCCGGTAACCTCAACCGAAACCTTCGGCTTTCGGGTCGTCGAAAAGACCATCCGCGAGCGCTTTCCTACAGCCATCGTGGCGCCGTCGCTGGTCATCGGCCGAACCGACTCCCGGCATTACGAAGCCCTGCAGGCGCCCACCTATCGGTTCACGCCGATCCAGGTGCAACGAGCCGACCTGAGCCGTTTTCACGGCCTCGACGAACGCATCAGCCTGGAGAATTATCGCCGGCTGATCCGCTTCTACCACCAGCTGATCAAGAATAGTTGTAAGTAGGGAGAGGGTCAGCCACGTGGATGGATCCCTTCTTCCGAAAGCCAGCCCGACAGGTTCCTTCCCTGCA
>JAGQXA010000035.1 GCA_020436865.1 Saprospiraceae bacterium
GTGTCGGCGGCGGCGGAAGGTTCGGCCTCGGTCTCGTGGCCGGCGTTTTGGCAACTGAAAACGAGCAAGGCGCTGAGGAGCAGGAAGGAAAGAGACAGCTTTTTCATAGGGGGACCGGTTCTTTTGGAAAAACGCTCCAATATCCTGATTCCCCGGCAAACATCCAAGTGGAGGCGCGTTTGCTTATTGCTCGGCTATCGCCTTCATCGCGGCGCTAAGTACGGGGTCGACGCCCGTTTCCAGGTCGAGCAGGCGATTCTCGACGCGGAGGTCGACCGGAATGCCGACGTTCTCGTAGCAGATCAGGTCGCGGGAGTAAAAGCGCATGTTCGACAAGCCCAGCGTCCAACCGTTCGGTAGTTCCTTTTCGTAAATGTCGGACAGGGCCCCTTGCGTGGGCGTGCCCAGGATCGTCACCTGCGGCAATCCCTTCATCATCATCACGAACTCCTCGCAGGCGCTGACGGTCTGGTCGTTGACCAACAGAATGACGGGGCGCAGGAAGGCCTCCTTCCGCCGTGGCTGCATCCAGGTGGGCTTTCGGCGGGTGAAAGCTTCGTGCCCGCCTTTTTTCCGCCGGCAGGTATATTCGCCGATCTGCTTGCGGTCGCTGAAGTTGGCGGCCAGCCGTTCGGGATAGCCCGACACGCCGCCGATGTTGTTGCGCAGATCTATGATCAGGGCGTCGACGGTCGACAGCTCGTCGAGAATGGCCCCGAAGGCGGCGAGGAAGTTCCGGCGGTCCCTGCCCCGCGAGAAAAGCCCCAGGTTCTGAAAATCGTAGAAGAACCAGCTCACCTTCACGTAACCGACCCGCTCGCTGCGGCTGTACTCGAAAGGGGCGTGGTCGTAGATGGCGTTGCGCGCGCTGAGGATCGGTCCGGCCTGCCGCAGGCTGTCGAACCCGAGGGTCGCCAGCGAATTCTCCACGAGCTCGAAATAGGCCCGCTTCAGACTGTCGGTCGAAAACTCGCTTTCGAAAAGCGAAGGCTGTCCGCCGCTGAAGGTCCGCTGCAACGGCGCCGGCGCCTTGAGCTTGAGATGGGCGTCGCGAAAAGGCGCCAGGATCTCCGACAACAGTTCGAACAGCTCCTCGTCGGTCGTGCGGGCGTCGATCTTCGGGCGGTAGGTTTGCCGCACGGCTTCCCAGTCGATCTGCTTCAACTCGAAGAAGGCGTAGTGGCGGTCCATGGTCTGCCAGAAGCGGTCGAACACTTCGACGGGATCGGATTTTCCTTTTTGCGCAAAGGTGGAAAGGGGGGAAAGGCTGCCGACGATCAGCAGCAGGCTGGATAGGATTGATTTCATTGGTTGGCGGTTCTTGTAAGTGGCCGGCAAGTTAAGCGTTTCCGGCCTTTTCCAAAAACCCCGAAGGCGTATGGCCGGTCATTTTCTTGAAGGTCCGGTTGAAGGTGGTCTTGTTGGCGAAGCCGCACTCGAGCCCGATGGCCAGAATGCTGTAGTGCCGGTATCGCTCGTCGCCTAGTTTCTGCTTCACGGCCTCCACCCGGTAGCGGTTGACGAAGTCGTAGAAATTCAGGCCGAGCGACTCGCTCAGTACCTGCGACAGATAGTGTGGCGGCAGTTGGAGCCGCGTCGCCAGATCGGCGATCCGGAGTTCCGGATCGAGGTAGGGTCGCTCGCGCTCCATCAACTCGAGCAGCGCCTGCCCGACTTCCTCCATTTTGCCGGCGGTGAGCGGGGAGGTCCGGTATTTGCTCTGTTCCGCTCGCGTCGACACGCCCGGCAGGATCTGCAGGTCGAAGGCGTAGTAAGCGGCCAGATGTATGCCTACCGTCAGCAGCCCGGCCATCAGGTACTCGAACTGTGGCGCCGGCCATTTCAGGGCGAACAGGACGAACTTCAGGCCCAGATCGAGGAGGATCAGGCCGGCGAAGCCCATACTGAAGTTCCGCAGCCAGCGGGCCTGCCGGCCGTCGTGTCGGCGGGCGAACGACCAGGCGCCCAGCACATAGGCGAGCAGCACGTACAGGAAATCGTTGCCCGCAAGGATCATCTGCCAGGTGTATTGACCGGGCTCCGGGAGCAGAAACCAATCGATCAGCCGCAGCTTGTACTCCCTCTCCGCCAGGTAGAGCGGAACGGTCTTCCAGACTCCCCAGACAAAGGGCAACAAGTGCCAAAGCTGCCTCCGGCCGA
>JAGQXA010000324.1 GCA_020436865.1 Saprospiraceae bacterium
CAAACGGGGATCGCCATCCGCCCCAACCTGTATATTGCCGTGGGCATTTCGGGCGCCATTCAGCACCTGGCCGGCGTGAACAACTCCAAGGTGATCGTCGTGATCAACAAAGATCCCGAAGCCCCCTTCTTTAAAGCGGCCGATTACGGCGTCGTCGGCGACCTGTTCGAGGTCGTGCCGCGGCTGACCGAAGCGGTGCGCCGCTTCAAGGATGGCGAATGATCTGCAGGATGTCCGAACACCATTATTAAGAGTTTGTTCTTTTCACAAAAAAGCGTACCTTTGCGCGGCTGTAAATGATTTTCGTAATCACTAACGGTTCTAAAAATTTATCATGGCCATTTATCTGACGAAAGAAAAGCAAGACGAGATCTTCCAGGAATACGCCGGGAATGCGGCGAACACCGGTTCCGTCGAAGGGCAGGTTGCCCTGTTCACCTACCGCATCGAGAGCCTGTCGAAGCACCTGAAAGAAAACAAGAAGGATCACTCCTGCCGCCGCACCCTGCTGACCCTGGTCGGTAAGCGGAAGCGGTTGCTGCGCTACCTGGAAAAGAAAGACATTAACGGATACCGCGAATTGATCAAGAAATTGGGTATCCGGGGTTAAGATCAAGGAAAAGTGTCTCGCACTTCGCGCGAGACACTTTTTCGCTTTTCACGCCCGCCATCTCTCCGGCTCGCCAGTCAATCCCTGCCACGGTTCGATGCAAGCGACGTTTTCCTCCGCTTCCGTCCAATCTTGATAGCCTGATCAAACCGCCCGCCGGATCATCGGTGGAAACATGCATGCCGGTTCGACCGGCATCCAACAAATCCAAAAGAATATAACATTAGAATATGGGTAACAAAATTGCGACTACCGTTTCCTTCAACCTGCCTGATGGGAAGGAGGTAGTGATCGAAACCGGCAAACTGGCTACGCAGGCCGACGGCTCTGTCGTCGTGCGCGTCGGCAAAACGATGTTGTTCGCCGTCGTTGTATCCTCTACCGAAGCCCGCGAAGGTCAGTCCTTCTTTCCGCTGTCGGTCGACTATCAGGAGAAATTCGCCGCTGCCGGCCGTATCCCGGGTAACTTTTTCCGCCGGGAAGCCAAATTGAACGACTACGAAGTATTGACGTCCCGTCTGGTCGACCGGGCCATCCGCCCCCTCTTCCCCGACGGTTATATGTTCGAAACCCAGATCATCATCAACCTGATCTCGGGAGAAAAGGAAGTGCTGCCCGACGCCTATGCCGCCCTGGCGGCCTCGGCTGCCCTGGCCGTATCCGACATCCCCTTCGGCGGCCCCATCTCGGAGGTGCGCGTCGCCCTGATCGACGGGGAATACAAGGTGAACCCCGATCGGGAAGAACTGGAGAACGCCAAACTCGAGATCATCGTGGCCGCTTCCATGGACAACGTCATGATGGTAGAGGGCGAAGCCTCCGAATGTACTGAAAAAGAACTGATCGAAGCCATCCGCTTCGGCCATGAGGCCATCAAGGTACAAGTGCAGGCCCAGCTCGAGCTCGCCAAGAAAGTGGGCGAAAAAGCCCTGACCAAGCGCGAATTCGAAGTGCCGGTCATCGAAGACGAGGTAAAGGCCTATGTCGCAGCGCAAACGCACGACGCGATCTACCAGGTGGCCAAGAGCTTCTCCGACAAGAATACCCGCAAGCAGGGCTTCAAGGAGGTCCAGGAGCAACTCATGGCAAAGCTGACCGAAGAAAAAGGCGAAGAGTTCGTCGAAGAATCGGGCGCCATGTACAAAGAAGCCTTCGACAAGTTGAAGAAGGAAGTGATCCGCAACATGGTCCTGACGGAATCCGTACGCCTGGACGGGCGCAAGCTCGACGAGATCCGTCCGATCTGGACAGAGGTCGATTACCTGCCCTCTACGCACGGCTCGGCCATCTTTACCCGTGGGGAAACGCAGGCGCTGACCTCGCTGACGATGGGCACCAAGCTCGACGAAATGATGCTCGACCAGGCGCTCAACCTGCGCTACGAAGACTTTATCCTGCATTACAACTTCCCGGGCTACTCGGTGGGCGAAGTGAAACCGCAACGGGGTCCGGGTCGTCGCGAAGTCGGCCACGCCAACCTGGCAGCCCGCTCGCTGCGCAAAGTGATGCCCAAGGATTACCCCTATACGATACGCCTGGTGTCCGATATCCTCGAAAGTAACGGCTCTTCTTCCATGGCCACCGTTTGCGCCGGCTCGCTGGCACTGATGGATGGCGGCGTACCGATCGCCGCGCCCGTCGCAGGCGTAGCCATGGGGATGATCTCCGATGGCGCCAGGACGGCCATCCTCAGCGATATCCTCGGCGACGAGGACGCGCTGGGCGACATGGACTTCAAACTGACCGGCACCGAGAATGGGATCACGGCCTGCCAGATGGATATCAAGATCGACGGCCTGCCCTACGAACTGCTGGAAAAGGCCCTCGAACAGGCCCGCCATGGCCGCCTGCACATCCTGGGCGAAATGGCGAAGACGCTCGGCGCGCCTCGCGAAGATCTCAAGCCGCATGCTCCGCGTATCGCCGAGATCATTATCGAAAAGAGCTATATCGGCGCCGTGATCGGCCCAGGTGGTAAGGTCATCCAGGAGATCCAGCAAAATACCGGCACCATCATCAATATCGAAGAAGTGGGCGACAAGGGCGTGGTCAATGTGGCCAGCTCGAACCTCGAAGGCATCGAAAAAGCCCTGGCCGAGATCCGCAAGATCACCTTCACTCCGGAAGTCGGCGACGTCTACGAGGCCGTCGTGAAGTCGGTCATGCCCTACGGCGTGTTCGTCGAGTTCAGCGGCAAGAGCGGTCTGCTCCACGTATCGGAGATCTCGCACACCCGGATCGATAAAGTGGAAGACGTGCTGAGCGAAGGCGATGTCGTAAAGGTCAAACTGATCGGCGTCGACAAGAAGACCGGCAAGCTGCGCCTGTCGAGAAAGGCCTTGTTGCCCAATCCGCGCGGCGATCAGGAAGACGGCGATTCCAACGACAACGGCAGTCGCGATCACCGCGGCCGCGGCGACGGCGGAAACCGCCATCGCCGGCGTTGATCGCCCGCCCCGAACCTTATCAGAAAGCCCGGTTTGCCTTGCGCATAACCGGGCTTTTTGCGTTTTCCGAAAATTATCTGCCGCCGGGCTTGGCAGTATGCTCGAAAAATGGCTTATCTTCAAGGCAGGCTTTGATTCCTGAACGCTCCGAACAGGCCCAAGCCCGACCAATAACACCTTGACCTTCTGCGTTTTGCTGCGTCCGAATGGTCGGTAACAGCAGAACGTCAGCGACCAACGGGAACGAAACGAACTTTTTTCACGGGATTCGCGTTGAAACGATCGGAATTTACCCTTTAAGCATTTTTTAGGAAAAAGTCAAGTTTATTCTTGACGATAAGCAACTTTTGCGAGATCATTTGCGTAGTATTAAGGAATCTTGAACCCTGGTTCCTCATCCCATATCACATGTCCAACTAGTAAAACCCCGTGCGTATGCGTCAGCTGAAAATTACGAACAAGATCACCACTCGCGAGAGTCTTGCGCTCGACAAGTACTTGAACGATATCGGCAAGATCGAAATGCTCACTGCCGACGAAGAAGCCGAGTTGGCCCGGCGGATCCGGCAGGGCGACCAAAAAGCGCTCGAGAAACTCACCAAGGCCAATCTCCGCTTTGTCGTTTCGGTCGCTAAGCAATACCAGAACCAGGGGCTTTCCTTGAGCGACCTCATCAACGAAGGCAATGTCGGACTGATGAAGGCCGCCAAGCGCTTCGACGAAACCAAGGGGTTTAAGTTCATTTCCTACGCCGTTTGGTGGATCCGCCAATCCATCCTGCAGGCCATCGTCGAATATTCGCGTATCGTGCGCCTGCCGCTCAACAAGGTGGGCTCGTACAATAAGGTCAACGAGGCCTACCTATCCTTTGTGCAGGAGTTCGAACGCGAACCGACCAACGAAGAACTGGCCGAACTCCTGGAAATGTCGCCCAAAGAAGTGGCCAACATGCTCAAGGGCGGAGGGCGCCACCTTTCCGTCGATGCTCCGCTCAGCGGGGAAGACGGCGACTCCACCATGCTCGACGTCATCGCCACCGACACCGATATGAGCCCCGATATGAACCTCATGGAGGAGTCTCTTAAAGAGGAAGTACAACAAGGTTTGTCCATCCTTTCGCCTCGCGAGGTCGAAGTGCTCTCTTCCTACTACGGCCTCAACGGTCATAAAGCCCTGACGCTGGAAGAGATCGGCGAGCTGTACGGACTGACGCGCGAGCGGGTCCGCCAGATCAAAGAGCGGGCCATTCGCCGGCTGCGCAAGGCCTACAACCGCAACGCTTTGAAATCCTATCTCGGATAAAGAAATAGATCATTCAAGAGTGTTAGGAAGGCTCTCCAAGCGGAGAAGCCTTCTTTTTTTTGTGCATTTTTGGTATTTTCCATCCCCGCAAAGAACCGCCCCCGGAAAAGCCCCATCCGCAAAACCCCTCAGTCATGAGAAATGCCCTTTACCTGACCTTCGCCACCTTCGGCTTGCTCTGGGGTAGCTGCCAGTCGTCCGATCCGTCCGCCGAAAATGCGGCCGGCCCGGAAGTCGTTTCGGAAGCACCCTCCCGCCTTTCCCTCACCGCCAATATCGATTACCTGCGCATCCGCAAAGAACCTGGCCAGAACGGCGAAGTGGTCGGCGACGTCTCCGTCGGCGATTCCCTCTTCTACCTGGGCGAGGTCAGCGCCTTCACCACCCGCGTCAAGTTGCG
>JAGQXA010000325.1 GCA_020436865.1 Saprospiraceae bacterium
AGGAATTGATCCAAAATTATGGACTCCTGGGGCAAGCCGCCGGTTTTGATGACCAACGGTCGCTGTAAGTTTTTTAAAGGGGATCGTCAGAGGGGAAAATGGCGGCAACGGTCAGGAGACTGACGACATCCGCATCGGGGGCGAGTGCGTTTCTTCGTATCTTGGCAGGTATATCCAAAGATCGTATGAAACAATACCCGCTTCTATTTCTGAGTCTGCTCGCTTTCAACCTCCCTGCCCAGATCGGCGTGAACATCGGCCTGCCGGAACGCGGCGGCACCTATATCGACCTGGCCAGGGAGAATTACCGCTGGACGAACCTCAATTCCGGAAGCCCCGTCGGCAGCAATGAGGTGGATGAAGAGGGTTGGCCGACCGTCGATGCGCAGTACGTGGTCGACTTTCGGCCGGTGGCCGAATGGGCAGGCTCGATCGACGATCCGGAAGTGTATCGCCTCGAGGTGAGCGGTACCTGGAAATGCTCCTTTCACGGAGAGGCCCTGGTCAACGCAAGTACCGGCGGAACGGTGCAGAATGTCGACTACGATCCGGGAGCGAATCTGACCACCTTCGACTTTGTGGTTGCGTCGGGCAGCAACGGCTTTTTCCTGATCAACCTGAGCAATACTCGCCGAACGCAGGCCGACCCGCTCAACTCCGGCTTTACCGACTTCAAAATGCTCCGGCCCGGCTACGCCGACGATGCGGACTTGTTTCACCAGCCCTTCCTCGCCATCCTGGATTCGATCAATTTCACGGCTATCCGGTATATGGTCTTTACCGGCACGAACGGCCGGGATCCCGACTATCCCGGGATCACGGAGTGGGCAGACCGGAAGTTGTCCACCGATGCCTCGCAGGCGCCGCTTTCCACCATCGGCAAAAGGGGAGGGGCCTGCTGGGAGCACGTCATACAGCTGGCCAACCGCACGCATACCGATCCGTGGATCAATGTCCCGGTTTCTGCAAGTACAGACTACGTCACCCAACTGGCGACCCTGCTGCAAAATGAACTCGACCCCGACCTGACGATCTACGTGGAAAGCAGCAACGAAGTATGGAATACCGCGCCGGGCTTCGAACAGACTCTTTACAATCAGGCCCAGGCGGCCGATCTGGGCATCACCGAGCAGGAAAACCACGCTCGCCGCACGGTGGAGCTGGCCCAGGTCTTTGCCTCGGTATTCGGATCGGATGCGCTGAACGACCGCATCCGGGTAGTGCTATGTAGCCATCAGCCGATGCTGAAGTGGTGGGTGGAACCCATGTTACAGTATGTGAACGCCAGTTTTGGTCCGCCTTCCGACTACCTCTATGCCATCGGTTGCCAGACCTACTTTTCAGGCGGCGCCGATA
Source organism: Saprospiraceae bacterium (assembly GCA_020436865.1). Taxonomy (GTDB): domain Bacteria; phylum Bacteroidota; class Bacteroidia; order Chitinophagales; family Saprospiraceae; genus JAGQXA01. The sequence goes on from JAGQXA010000325.1 coordinate 1,357, forward strand.
CCGGAGAAGGGGTGGCCGAGATTCTGGCCGACTGCCACCAAAGCATCACCGGGCAGATCACGGATCTGGGCGTGAATGAAGCCGGCCGCACCCAATGGATCGCCAAGGCCGATGCCTGGAACCTGCCGGGCGGATTCGTGTCTTACGAAGGCGGCCCTGCCCACGGTGGCGGAAGTACGACCAATATTGCCAACCGCATTCTGGCCGAGCGGAGCCCGGGCATGTGCGAGGAGATGCGCTACAACCTCGACGACGCCTTTATCCAGTTGGGGGGCACCCTGGCGATGCAGTTCACCCTTACCAGCAGTTATAACCGCTACGGCTGTTGGGGCCTGACCGACGACGTGGCCGATCCGCACCGGAACTTCAAGTTCTCCTGCCTGCAGGAGCTGTTGCCCGACGAGCCGACGGCGGTGCAAGAAGTCGAGAGCTCGATCGAATCGCTGGTACGAGTTTTTCCCAATCCGGCTTCCCGGAAATTCGATATGATCTTTGACCTGCCGGAAGCGGCCGTTTGCTCCGCTGAATTGTTAAGTGCCCAGGGCATTGGGGTCGATCGCTTGTTTGCAGCTCGTCTTCTTCCGGCCGGACACACTCAGATAGAAGTGGAACTGGATGGCCATAGGGCTGCCGGGCTGTATTTGCTGAAAGTGAAGGTCGGAGCGGAAAGCAGGCTGATGAAAATAGTGCTGGTTGATTGATCGTCGTCCGTTTGGAGGCAGACGACCTTTTCGACATCTTTGAGAAGAGTTGTACCTTACAGATTATTTCTAAAAAACCACCATTCATGGCTTTAAGAAGAAGCGTAACCGCCGTCTGGACCGGAACAGGATCGGATGGCTCCGGAACACTTAATTCCAGTAATCGATTTTTTAGCGATACCCCGTACAGTGCTAAGTCCCGCTTCGAGAACGAAGACGGCAAGCTGGGCACCAACCCGGAGGAATTGATCGCCGCCGCGCATGCAGGATGCTATGCCATGGCGCTTAGTTTCGCGATCAGCAGGGAAGGGTTCACCCCCGACGAGATCAAGACCAAGGCGATCGTCACGCTGGAAAAACTGGAAGAAGGGTTTACCATTACCGGGATCAAATTGCAGCTGGAAGGCAAAGTGGCCGGCATGAGCGAAGAGCAGTTCCTGAAACTGGCGAATGGCGCCAAAGCAGGCTGCCCCATTTCCCGGGCGCTGAAGGCAGTGCCTATCGAATTGGATGCCACGTTTGTGCAGTAGCGGCCGGCTAGCAAGCGTCCTGCAAAAGCGAAGCCGTCAAGATCAGCTTCTTTCACCTTGCAAATTTGGGGTATAACTCATCCTGACAAGCTTCGCTTATGGTCTGGTCGCTCGACCAGACTCCATCTATTTGATCTTTACGCCCGCATCGTCCGCCATCCGGCCGGTGATGCCCCAGCCGCCGAAGTTCTCGGAAACGGCGAAGAGCAAGGTGTTCTCTCCTTTCTTCAGATCGAGGTAAACGCTATCGAAAAGACCGATCGTTCCCAGGTAGCGGTAGTCTCTGGTAGTGTAGCCGTTGTCGCCGCGATAGATGGGTTGGCCGTTCAGAATGACCACCACCCGGTCGCTGTAACCGAATTCAAAGAGTTTTAGTTGGTCGCGCTCGGACGTGAGCGTAAGTTTTGCGAAAACCGTATTGCCGTCGCTGCCGGGCCTGCTGGCCGCCCAGGAAATATTGGCGGCGCTGTTCTCTTCGATGCGAACGGTATGCGGCCACGTTCGGGCGGCGATCAGTTGTGGGAGCCCCTTGGTCTCTTCCAGCATTTTTTCATCGAACTTGTCGGAAATGGTCCACTCCCGGATCACGCCCTCTATCGGTTCCGGCCTGGTGGCTTGAAAATCCACCAGCTCGCTTCGCTGCGGGTCGATCCGGAAATTGGCGTAATGCATCGGGGCCAGACCGCCTCCGATCGCAATCCTGCCGCTTTGGGGCGGGCGCTTGAGCACCCAGGAGAAGTTGGGCTTTTCGGAATGATCCAGGAATAGCTGGGCCCGGTCGTCGCGGACAACCAGCCTGACGTGGGTCCAGGCGTCGAAACGATACTCGTATGGAAAGGAGTAGGCCGGACCGAAATACAGTTGCCAGCCGGAGATGCCGTTAATGACCGGGGTCGCCTGGTTGGCGTCGGGCTGCCCGGACAGATGCGGCCGGAAGTAGAAGGACTCCATATTGGCCACGTCGACCGCCCGAAAGCGGATCCCAGGAAAACTCCTGCGCTCGGTCAGGTAGATGTCGAACTCGATCGTCCCGTTGAGAAATTCGCGGTCCCTCAAATTTGCGTAACCTTGTTGGAGGTAGATCGCGTCCTTACCGTGGTAGTTTTCCAGGATATATCCGCGGGCGTTGATCTCCCAATGGGCGGTGTCGAAAGGGATGATCTCCTGCCCGGAGATCCCGGATAGAAAGTATAGGGTGAACAATAGAATGGCAAGTGGCTGCTTCATGGTGGTCGTTGCTTTTGGGCAAGATGTGGATTATCCGCCATCCGCCACGATCAATTCCGTGCAAGTTGGTACAAGTTGGTTCAACGGATATTTTTCCCGATCTTTAGTGGCTGACTATGAAGGAGTTTTCAGATGATCGATTGCTAAAGACCTGTTTGCTTCAGATCGAAGAACAGCTGGGATGGGGCAGCTCCGATGCCTGGCACAACGAGGTGTTCTCCGATCTGAGCGAAGCCATCCATGTTTCCACCTCCATCCTGCTGAGCCCCACCACGCTGAAGAGGGTCTGGGGAAAGGTCAG
>JAGQXA010001031.1 GCA_020436865.1 Saprospiraceae bacterium
ACGTCGACAAGCGAGGGTACTATCGCGCCGCTCCTGGCCGGACGGCCATCGGGGCTTTGCTCGAGAGCGTCGCAGAACTGGGCTTCTTCGATCTCGCCGATCAATACCCGCCCAATGGACCGTTCCCCACCGAGTTTCCAAACACCATTATCAGCCTGCAGCAGGGCGATTTCGAGAAAAAGGTCGTGCACAATCACCTGGCTCCCCCGAATTTGCTCCAGATCGAAACGCTTCTCGAAGAATGGCTGGATCGACAGTCGTGGGAAGCGTTTACTCCCTGAGATCGCCCGAAAGCTCCAACTCGACCTCCTGAAAATCAACGGGCACGGTCAACCGGTACGAGCCGTCGGCCAGCGCTGAAAGGGGGGCGATCCTGCCGTCGACCCGAGATTCTGCCAGACCGGCCGGCAACCCCCAAAGGATGAGCTCACACTGCGACCAGGAAGGTCGGTAGTTTCCCTCTCTCGCCTGCTTCAAGTGCCAGCGCCGGTTTTCGACCCCTTGCCGGAACCTGCTCAACTGGAATTCTCCCTTCAGATAGCCGAGCCCCTCGCCGGCATCGGCGTAGTGGCTGCTTTCGACAGGCGCTTCGGAGAAATAGACTTTCAACGACAAAAGCTCGATCTTTTTTTCGAACACGTGCTGCTGAACCGGATAATGCGGGAGGATGGCGCCCGCGCGCACGAAGAGCGGTATTTGCCCGGCATCTACCTCTCGGCCGATCGACTGACCGCCCTTCAATTGCTCGCCCGTCCAGTAATCGTACCAGCCGCCCTGGGGCAGATAGATCTGCGTTTCCCGTAGCCCGGCTTCGCCGATCGGCCAGACCAGGAGGTGTTCGCCGCACAAAAACGCCTCCTCATATTCCGCCAGCTTGAGGTCGCTTTGGTCGGCAAAGATCAGGCTGCGCAACACGGGAAGACCGAGTTCGTGGTTTTCCCAAACCGCGGTGTACAGATAGGGGAGGAGCCGGTACCGCAACTCGATGGCTTCGCGGGCCTGGGCTTCGAATTCCGGACCGAACGACCAGGGTTCCTGATCGATGCGATGGGCTTTTTCCTGCTGCTGGATGAGATCGCCCATCACTTCGCCGGCGCCGTCGACGTTGTTGCCCATGGAATGGACCCGGAAGAAGGGATGAAAGGCGGCCAGTTGCATCCAGCGGACGAACAGCTCGCCGTCGGGCTGTCCGGCAAAACCTCCAATGTCGGAACCCACGAACGAAAAACCGGAAATGCTCAGACGCTGGCACTGCCGGCTGGCGATGCGGAGGTGCTCCCAACTCGCCGTGTTATCGCCGGTCCAGACCCAGGCATGGCGTTGTCCGCCGCTGTAGGTGGCACGGGTAATGACCAGGGGCCTTCGGCTGGGCGCCAGCCGCTGCAGGCCTTCTCTTGTGGCCCGCGACATCTGCTGCCCGTACACGTTATGGGCCCGGCGGTGATCGGTCGAATGGCCGTCGAACGCATGCCGAACCCCATCGGGAAAGGTCTTGCGGTTGACGAGAAAAACGGCCGGTTCGTTCATGTCGTTCCAAAAACCGGCCACTCCTTGTTCGAGGTAGAGGTCGCGGTATAGGTCGCCCCACCATTTGCGGACCTCCGGAGCGGTGAAATCCGGGAAGACGCACGCCTGTGGCCAGACCGGGCCGGTCATCAGTTCCCCATCGGTGCGCCGGCAGAAGTAGTCGTGCCGAAGCCCCTCGCGATAAACCCGGTAATCGGGGTCGACCTTGATCCCGGGATCGATCATGACGACGGTCTGAAACCCTTGCTCCCGCAGATCGGAGATCATTTGGGCAGGTTGGGGAAAGTGGTGGCGGTCCCAGGTAAAGCACCGGTATCCGTCCATGTAGTCGATGTCGAGATAGATGGCGTCGCAGGGGATCCGGCGTTCGCGAAATTCCCGGCAGACCTCCCTTACGCGTTCCTCCGGGTAGTAGCTCCATCGGCATTGCTGAAAACCGAGCGACCACAAGGGTGGAAGAGCCGGCTTGCCGGTTAGATCGTGGTAGCGTTGGGCGACGCGCAGGAGGCTCGGACCGTACAGCAGGTAGTAATTCATTTCGCCGCCGGAGAGGTTCCAGGATACGGTTTGGGGGTCGGTGGCGGCAAAGTCAAACCTGCTGCGGTGCGGGTTGTCCACGAAAATACCATAGGCTTGTCCGCCGCTCAGCCCAAAGAAAAACGGGATCGACTTGTACAAGGGGTCCGTGGCGGCGCCATAGGAAAAGGCGTCGGTATTCCAGTTTTCCAGCTGCTGGCCACGCAAATTGAGCGGTCCTGGTTTGTCGCCCATGCCGAAGAACAGTTCGTCCTCGCGGCATTCCTTCTCCACGCGAAGATCGGTGGTACCCTGAAGGATGGTCCGGCGCGCCGAAAAACCGCCGCCGTCGCGGTTGATGAGCCGCCCTTCGCGATCGTATACAGACACGAGCAGCCGCTCCTTGTCGATCCGGCAGCGAAGTTCCCCGGTGTCGATCTCGAAGTGATCCTCCAGTTCGCGCCATCCGGCTTCTTGAGGGGGCGAGGCCTGAAAGGCCGGATCGACGGCATAGGATTGATCGGGCTGGAAGAGCCCGTCGACCGCATAGCGAAAGCGCAGCAGATCGGCGGCGACGATCTCGATCTCCAGGCAGAGCCGGTTGTGGGCCAGAAAACGGAAGCGATGGGGCTCTCGCTG
>JAGQXA010001032.1 GCA_020436865.1 Saprospiraceae bacterium
ACACTGGCATAGTAGATCAGCGTGCCGCACCCCTGAAGGATCAATTCCGGGATCGTTCCGTCGGGCACCAGGTCGTTTGCCAGCAGGTGGTCGTAGGGAATTTCGTTGCCCGCGATCAGATTATACAGGTCGTTGTTGGCGATGACGTGACAAACCTCTGCGTTATTTTCCTTGGGGTATCCGAGGGCATAGAGGATCTCGATCTCTTCCGGTTGAAGGGTTCGGCGTAGTTCACCGTCGTCGAGAGAGGTGAACATGACGTATTGGTCGCCCGGGCCACCGCAGCGATCGAGGTGGCTCAAAGCGTTGATCATCGTCGAATTATCCTGTGGCAATCCACCATAGTCGCCATAAACCTGCGCGATATTTCCGCCTTCGCGAAAATAGACCTCGTCGAGGCAACTGCCGGCCACATCGTCCGGGAAGATCAGGTTGGGGTTCGGCGCCAGTCCGCGGCAGCAGCCCGGGTCGGGATCTCCGTCGTCGATGAGCAAATAGTCGGGAAGGTTGTCGGAATACAGGAACAAGTCCCAGCGGCTGTAAAACCCCATGACGGGGTCGCCGTTCAGACCGATTAGCGAGCTAAAGCCGAGGATGTGGAGGACCTCGTGGATGGTCACGGAGAACAGGTCGTACGTTCCGGCGCTGATCGGGTCGCTATCGATCGTATGCCAATCGATCAACGAATTGATCTCGAGCGTCCCGGCGGTGGGCGCTACGGAGTTGCCGAGCGTCTGACCGGAGACCATCATTTCCAGCGGGTAGTTATTGGCATATCCGCAGAAGTGGGCCCCAAAATAGGGGGAACCTTGCCCGAGAACCCCGGGGTCCAGTTCCTTCTTTCGAACGCTAATGCGCGGCGCAATACCTTGCGGACCGATGCCGATGAGGGTGGACAGGTATTCGAAGGCCGCGGTCATCGTCGCCACTTCTGCAGCGCTAAAACCGGTGAACAGAATATCGAAATTGCCGATCAGCACCTTTTGCGCGTTCTTCTTCTTCCAGGGCTTTGCCAACTCGTCTTCGGTATACAGGTTGCCGAAGCGGTCGTAGAAGATCGGCCCATCATAGCCGCTCAGATCGGGCTTGGCCTTCTTTTCAATGACTCCGCAGAGGTCGCGGGTTTGGGCCAGTACAACGGTCGGTAGGAGGAGGAGAAAGACCAGCCTTACGACCGGCCACAGGCGAGGTAGGGATACATGCTTCATTTGGAATGTATTAGAGAATGATGAAATCACTATTGTGACCGGGAGCGACGCACGGCGCTCCCGCATCAAACCAAATGGCCGGTTGGGGAAAATAGAAATGGGGGTGTCGGGTCAGGGAAGAAGGTGTTCTTTCGGAGCGTTTCGCTAAAGATAGAAAAAAGGCCGCAATGGCAAAAGAGCAATTTTGCCGTTGCGGCCTTTTTTGCCGGCTTCCGTTCTCACCGGCACTGCGGCGGGGCAGGCTTAGTTGGAAAGTGCCTTTTCGACCTTTCCGGCCACCTTCTTCGCAACCCGGAACGGCATGCGGTCTTTTTCGATGAAGTCCATCACTGGGCTCATGACCTCCGGCGCCATGACGTAGTTTACCTTCAGCTCCTTGTGTAGTTTCAGATTGACCGGATTAAGCCGGAAGGCATCGGAAACGAACTGGGGCTTGTCGACCACGCAGAAGGTGCAGGTGAAGGTCTTGTCGGCTGCCAGCTTGATGCCTGCTTCCTTGAAGGCTTCGGCGATCTTGTTGCTGAAGATCATGGCCGTTTTCTTGTCGGCGAAGATATCCTTCCGCAGCTCAACCGAAGCCATCAGGCAGTCGACCGGATCTGGCTTCAGGCCCTTCAGGATCTCTTCGACGGCATCGGAGATCTTGAGCGGGAATGGCGGGTACTTCTCATCCAACTTGTCAAACATGTTGCAGAGGATGAATTCCCAAAAAGCGCGTTGATACTCCGGGCTGTCGGTTCCGAAACTGGCCCGAGCAACTTCCATGGCTTCTTTCTCACGGTTACACATAGTGGTTTGGTTTAGCAGAGTGGTACACTCTTAGGTTAATGAAATCGAAGGAAAGGAAATGGGCGAAGGAAGGGTGAGAAGGGCGAGGAGAAATGGGCGAGTAGCCGGTGGGTCAACAGCTATAAAAAAAACAATAGGAAGGAGGACTAAGTTCTCGATAGGCAATATTTGCCACTACTCCCCCTTTCGTATTGGCGGTGAAGGTCAATGCAGGTTCTATGCGGAACGGCAAACGCTCGATCCCGGCTCGGGCTACGAAATCGAGTTCCACATCAATTCTTCGATCTTTCCGGTGTAGGCATTGATCTGCAGGATCTTGCCCTTGCCCCGGCTAACCGATTCTGTCGAACTTTGTAAGGTGTTGGTGATCGACCAGTTCAGATCCTGCGGCCGTGGGCCGGAGGGGATCAGCTCGACCTTCCAGGGGCGCACGCCCTCTTCCAAGCCGCGTGCGCGCGCCATGGATACCGCTTGCTGCCTGCTGATCAACAAAGGATGGATTTCGGGATCCTCGAGGTGGTCCAGGACCTCCTGAGGGCTAGCGCTGGCGCTTTCCGCGACGAACTCAGTCGAGATCCGTACAATGAGCAGATTGCGCTCCAGCCGGCCGGTATTGTTGAGCACGGAGTAGAGGACCAAATTGGCGCCACTGCGCGAAATGGTATCGAAGCGGATGCGGGAAAGCAGGGCCTCGTCGGCGATCACGGTCGAAAGATAGCGGTCGGCCGCGGCGCGGATCTGCTCATATTCGGCCTGCTTTTGCCGGTCGAACTGTCGCTGCAAGCGCTG
>JAGQXA010001033.1 GCA_020436865.1 Saprospiraceae bacterium
GTGCCGGCCGATCAGGCGCTGGACGTGGCCCGCATCAAGGCCTTCAAGAAACTAATCGCCACGAGCGAGGGGCCGGCTAAATACCGGTACGAATGGGCGCTGGCCGGATTGGAAGCCGAGCAGAATCCCGTGTCGGTCGACCAGAAAATACTGCAGTCCTACGCCGGCCAATACGGCCCGCGCATGCTGAGCTACGAGGACGGTCATCTCTACTACCAACGCGAAGGCCGTGGCAAGCATCGGCTCGTGCCGATGTCCGACGAGTTGTTCCTGATCGAAGAGATCCCCTATTTCCGCATCAAAGTCAACAAAGAAGGCGGCAAGATCACCGGCCTGACCGGTATGTACGACAACGGGCACACGGACTTCAGCCAGCGGGAGGATGCAGGGAAGGGGAAGCCGAGGCCGTGAGACGAGAACAAGTGCCGTTATGCAACGAAAAGTGGTGTCGGAATTCCCAACCACTTTTTTTTGCCTGGACGATCGATATCTTTCAGAAGCATCGTATATTACTAGCAAATCCCCCATTTTCACCTCAAGTTGATCACACTTATTTGAAAATACCAAATGAAGAAGACCCTCCTTATCGTTCTGCCAGCACTACTTTGGAATGTGCCATTGCACGGCCAGATCGGTTCTCAAAAAGTGATCATCCCGTTCTTACACCAACTAGTGGGCGTGGAGCCATCAGACTGGGACAATGACGGCGACCTCGACCTCGTCGTGGCAGCCACCGAATACCATCGCATCGGCTGGTACGAAAACCTGGATGGGGTGGGGAATTACGGCTCATTTGAGCTCCTTTCTGCGGAGGCCGTAGACGTGCGCTCGATCAAACTGTTAGACCTCGATCAGGATGGCGATGAGGATATTCTGGCCCTACTAGCTGGAGGAAGTCGACTGGCCTGGCTGGAAAACCTCGACGACGAGAACGCCCCGGGGAGTCCGGTCACCATATTTAATTCGTTGGAAGATGCTCATTCCTTGCAAGCTGCCGACTTCGACCATGACGACGACATCGATCTGGTCGTTACCGAAGAAGGAAACGGCAACATCCTGTATTTTGAGAACCTTGGAGGTCAACCAAGCTTCGGAACACCGATCCTCTTGAAATCAGGTCTGACCGGAAGGATACGGATCGAGATCGCCGACATGGATAACGACCTGGATCTTGATGTCGTTTATGCAACGGATGCCATGACGACGATCCGCTACTTAAAGAACGATCAGGGGCAGGGAATCTTCAATGCCGATCAATCAATCGCCGCCGTCGATCTCGGCGTGATCGATTTTTGGATAGCCGATATGGATGGCGATGAATTTCTGGACGTCCTGATCGTGCCCATCGATCAGCACCTGTTCTGGCGGAGGAATTTTGGCCCAGGTCTCTTCATTCAGAGTTTTCCGATCCCCTTCACCGATCCCGATCTGGTACCTTTACAGGTCCGGGCCCACGATCTTGACGACGACCAGGATCTCGATGTAATAGTCCTATGGGAAAGCCCTCAACAAATTCGCTGGTACGAGAATCAGGATGGCCTCGGGCTATCGATCAGTGAGTTTCCGGGTACGATCACTATTGTCGGGCAGTTTGTCATCGCCGGCCTTACCGATCTAAATGACAACGGCTTGCTCGACCTGCTCGTGACATTGACGGACAATTCGGAAATAAAATGGTATGAAAAAAGTGGTGCGGCAAGTAGCTTCTCCTTAATAACCACGCTTGGCAATCTGCAGTTATCTAATAATGTAGTGCTCGCCGACCTCGATGGCGATGGAGACCAGGATCTCCTTTGTGGCCGCCACTGGTTAGAAAATCAGGGAGAGGCTCAACCCTTTTCCCAGATCCATCTGGTACATCAAAGCTTCGATATCGGAGGCGTGGGTATAGGCGATCTGGACGCTGATGGCGACCTGGATCTGGTCGGACTCCTCTACAATGCAGAAGAGGTGGCCTGGTATGAAAACGACGGAGGTGGGAATTTCACCCAGCACCTTCTGGCGCTTAGTGGCTTTGAGGAACTCAGTCGCCATGTTACGGTTGGAGATTTTGATAATGACAAAGACCTCGATATAATCGTTGCAAGCGATAATAGCAGCACGAGCAATCCCAACGGGATCGGCCTGTTCCGAAATCTCGACGGCCAGGGAAACTTCAGCGCATTAGAGCCTCTTCTTTCAAACAACACCACCGTGGATGGGATCGAGGCCGGCGATATTGACAACGACGGAGATCTTGATCTGCTGGTTCTCGGCATGAGTACTCCGACCGGCTTGATCCGGGATCATTGGCTCGAAAACAGCGGCTCCGGCTTCTTCACGCCCCACATGGCCATTTCATACTACACGGGGGTTTTTTCCGCTCTTGGGGACTTGAATAATGATGGTTTTCTCGACATAACCTTCTTCTACGGAGATGAGATCCGATGGGGTAAGTTCAACCCAGACCTGAAGAAATTTGAAGAGTTCATCACTGCGGTCGAAAATCCGGGCGAGTCTTACGCCGCCAGCACATTGAGGGTTGGCGACATCGATCTGGATGGTGACCTGGACCTGCTCTACAGCGCTGTTCTACCGGAAAGGCTCAGATGCCTCATCAATGTCGATGGGCGAGGCCTCGAATGGGAACAGCATACATTGGAAGAGAGCTCTTCGTCCGGCTTATTTACAACCTACCTGTACGACATGGAAAAAGACGGCGATCTGGACGTTTTTCGTAGCCCCGCTCCAGTCGGCTGGTACGAAAACCTCTATGACAATCCAAAGTTGATCGGCGCCGTATTTCACGACGAGAACAATAACGGGCTTCTCGACGCTGGCGAAATTCCCCTTTATGACCGGGAGGTAACTCTCGATCCTGCCGGACTCCATAACTGGAATAACCTCCAGGGTCAATTTTCCTTTGCGGTCGACACGGGGCAATACACGCTTAGCTGTCAGCCGGGCCTCGGCTGGCAGTTGACCTCCGATTCAATCGTCGATCTCATTGTCAGCAGCACCGTTGAAGCTATCGTCCACAACTTTGGTTTGATCCCAGCCGGTGAAGTATCGAGCATTGCCGTCGACATCGCGGTAGCGCCGACACGATGCGGCTTCCAGGTACCGCTTTGGCTTAACTATTGCAACTATGGCAATCTACCAGCCTCCGGTTTCGTGAGTCTGGCTTTACCGTCAGTGGTTACCTCAGTAGAAGCCGTACCCCCAGCCGACTCCATCGAGGGAAATGTGCTCTATTGGTTCTTTGATGGCCTCTTACCGACCTATACAGCCCAGATAGAACTTCTCCTCCAAATGCCCGGGCCCGATATGATCGGCGACACCCTCTTCTTCCTGGCTGACGCGGTCCTGACCGGCGGTGCAGCATCCGATCATGCGTCCTATTCCTCCGTACTCAGTTGCGCGTACGATCCGAACGACAAACTTGTCGACCCCAGTTATCCCGGTTATGAGGAATACGCATTACTTGGCGATGAGTTCGTCTATACCATCCGATTTCAAAACACGGGTACCGATACTGCTTTTCAAGTCAGGATAGTGGATCATCTCGACCCTAATCTGGATTGGTCCAGCCTTGAAGTTGTCGCGACCAGTCATCCCTGCCAAACCAGCTTAAATGAATACGGTAAGCTCTTATTCCGATTCGACGATATCCTGCTACCCGATAGCACAACCAACGAACCGGCAAGCCACGGCTTTGTCAGGTTCGGCATCCGGCATCTGCCCGATCTTGCCGAGGGCATGAAGATCCGGAATCAAGCGGCAATCCTGTTCGATTTCAATCCGCCGATTGTCACTAACTCCACCTCGAACATACTGGTTTCCGAACTTCCGCTGGAACTGGAGGTACAGTCTCCTTGTGAAGGACAAGAAAATGGTAGTATCGCCGTGTCGGCCTATGGTAGCGACTGGCTTTTTAACTGGAGCGATGGGCAAACGGGTGCAGAAGCGACCGAATTGGGGGCTGACACGATCAGCTTAGTAGTAACGGATCCTCAAGGTAAGTTTCTGGCTGACACAACCCTTATTCTGACGGCGACGGATTCGCTGACAGCGACCTTTCACACCGTGCCGGCGACCAACGACAATTCCGATGGCACTGCTACCGTCGAAATTGAGGGGGGAACGCCACCATATGGCTACCTCTGGTCGACCGAGCCTCCACAGACCGGATCAACTGCATTCAACTTGCCGGCCGGCTCGTACACAATAGCCGTTGCTGATTCATTTGGATGCACCCTTATGATCGAACTGACCGTCGATAAGCTGGTAGTCGACAATACAGAATATCCGACGTCTGAATGCTGTCTTCAGATCGCGCCCAACCCCAGTGCCGGCCTTGTGAGGTTTTCGGTCAATGTAGACCAAGTTGAGCTAAACCTACGAATGATCGATCCGCTGGGTCGGCTGATCGCCGAATATCCTATCTCTAAAGAAGCTCCGGTGCTGATCGAATCCTTATTGCCTGGCTCCTATCTGGTCGAATTACAGCGCAATCGTGAAGTCTTGGCCCGGGAATGGCTAGTGATCATCAGGGATTGATCCCGCTACAACTGACGGAGCTATCCCAAAAGGGTACGGTTGCACTCCCGCCAGCCTATGCGTGCATTCATGGTTGTCTATTTTTCACCTCGCCACCACAAAACACTTGTTCTCCGGCTTGCCCTCGCCGATCTGCACTTGTGCGTAGTAAGTGCCTGGCGGGTAGTGCGACACGTCGAACTCGAGCGTCAGATCGACCACGGTGACCGTGCGCTGAGCCATCAGCTGGCCCGACTGCGCCACGATGCTGACCGTGGCCTTCTGCCCCAACTGCTGCTCCGATAGCTCCAGCTTCAGGACCTCCGCAGCGGGGTTGGGGTAGATCGCGAAGCAATCGGGTTCGAGGGCAGGCGTTTCTTCCTGCTCTTCGGTTACGACGACGCCTTCAGCTGGCGGAAGGATCTCGCCCACCACAAAGAGGAAGGTCTGCGGCGGATCGGTATTGGCGGTCAGTGTGACGCGCTTGCTTTGCTTGCCCATCTTGCCTTTGGTGTTGAACTCGACGGTTATGGAGGCCGTTTCACCCGGCTGGATCTGACCCTTCGGCCATTGCGGGACCGTACATCCGCAACTTCCCTTGGCATTGGCAATGATCAGCGGCTGGTTGCCGGTATTGGTGAAGGTAAAGACGTGGGTCACCGTGCCCCCTTGCTCGACGGTCCCGAAATCAAAGGTCGTCTCCTCGAATTCGAGGGCGGCGACCGGTCCGACCGGTGGCGTGGGCTCGGGCGGCTGGGCCGTCAGCCCCAGCGCAAGGAAAAAGAGCATGCCGGTCAGCAGTACGAAAGGTGTTCTTGTTTTCATGGCGTTTGATTTGGTGGATTGGTGGATTGGATTATTGGTTGACTAGGTCCAAAGATCAAAGACCGTCTTTCCTCTTTCTACTTTCATCTTTCTACTTTCA
>JAGQXA010000036.1 GCA_020436865.1 Saprospiraceae bacterium
GAAAGGGGCTTTTTTCCGTACTTCTTATCGGGCTGGACAAAATCCTTGTAAGCATGGAAGATCCGTTCGACCCGGTCGTCGGGATCAACGCACCAGAGGCTGGCGACGTTTTCGGTCTGGCTAGGGCATAGTTCCGCCGTGGTGGCAAAAAAGAGGTGGTCGCCGACGGTCTTGGAGTAGTAAACGGGGCCGTCGAGGGTTTGGATCACCTGGCGGCTGCCATCGGCCCGGTCGATGCGATACAGGCAATTTTCGCGAAATTCGGCATCGGAACCGTAGTAGATGCCCTTGGCGGTGAATTGGGCGCTGACCGCCCGCCAGGTTTCGTCGCCCTCCCAAACGGCCTCGAGGGTCTGGAAGCCGTCGCGGGTGCGCAGGAACTGGCATTCATGCGGCAGGTCGCCGCAGAGGCACCACAGCGTGTTGGGGTCGTCGAAGGGGTCGCGATAGATGCCGTGTACATGGCGCACCGCTCCGGCGGGGAACAGATGCGCGATCTCCGCCCGGTCGGCGCCGGGCCGGTAGCGATAAACGGCAATGTCCTGTCGCTGGAGGTTCGGGATGTATTCGCCCCAATAGACGCAGCCGTCGGCCGCCTGGACGATGCCCTGGCGCAGTACGCGGGTAGGCTGCCGGATGCCTTGCAGCGGAAAATACCGATCGCCCCGCAAGACGCCGATCTCCTTGCCGAAGGTGACGAGAAACTCGCCTGGCGCCGTCGGCAGGAGGTTGAAGACGAGGAAGCGCAGTAGTCGCTGGCCCAGTCGGAAGCGGGCGACGAGCGAACGCAGGGCGCCCGCCGGGATCGTGCCGATCTTTCTTGGAACGTCGCTGCCGGCGGCCAGTTCGAACAGTTGATTGCGCCGGGAGAGGAACAGCCGGTCGCCGTCTGACCATTCTACGGCAAAACCGCGCAAGGCTTCGACTTCCTCGAGTTGCCACTGCTTCATGGCTCAGGGGGTTTTGGTACAAAAGAATGGGCCAATGGCCAGGCTGTCCATCTTGGTGCGCAGGAAGCAATCGATGGCTTCCTGGGGTTCGCACACGATGGGTTCGTTCTCGTTGAAGCTGGTATTGAGAATGATCGGAATGCCTGAGCGACCGTAGAAGGCTTTGATCAGGCGGTAGTACAGCGGACTTTCTTCCTCGTTGACCGTTTGCAGGCGGCCCGTGTCGTCGACGTGGTTGACCGCCGGCAGGCGTTCGCGCCATTCCGGGCGGATCTTGTAGACGTGCAGCATGAAGGGCGACGGGTGATCGTATTCGAACACCTCGTTCTGGCATTCTTCGAGAATGGCCGGCGCGAAGGGGCGGAAGGCCTCGCGGTGTTTGATCCGCGCATTCAGGGTGTCCTTCATGTCGGGTAGGCCCGGATGCGCCAGGATGGAGCGGCTGCCCAGGGCGCGAGGGCCCCACTCCATGCGGCCCTGAAACCAGCCCAGTACGTTGCCCTTCTCCAATTCGTCGCAACAATGCTGAAGCAGATCGGCCTCCTCCAGGCGGCGGTAAACGACCTGGCGTTCTTCGAGCGCGGCCTGGATCTCGGCTTCCGAGTATTCGGGGCCGAGGTAGGCGTTGGTCATGCGCGGCGTACGGGGCTCCTGCAGCATCTGCTGGCTGACGTAGAGGGCGGCGCCCAGGGCGAGGCCGTCGTCGCCGGCTGCCGGTTGGATGAAGGTTTCCCGGAAAGGCGTATGATGGAAGAGCTTGCCGTTGGCGACGCTGTTGAGGGCGCATCCGCCGGCCATCACCACCCGTTCGTGCGGCACTTTGCGGTGCAGGATGTTGAGCAGGTGCATGTAACCGATCTCAAAGACATACTGCAGGCCGAAGGCGAGGTCCATGTCGCGCTGTGTGATCTCGGCATGGCGCTTTCGCGGCTCGCCGAACAGTTCGATCATGTGGTCGGAGTAGTGGCGGCTGAGCACCACCTGCCCGTTCTCGTCGAACTCGAGCCCCTGGTTGGATCCGAAGGGCATGAAGTACTTGGAGTTCAGGCGGATGCCTTCCTCTTCGAGAATGAGCATGTCGTCGAAGATCTCCTTATAGGTGTTCTTTCCCAGCGGGGCCAGTCCCATGACCTTGCCCTCGTCGCCGTAGCGGTCGTAGCCGATGAACTCGCAGACCATGGTATAGAGCGACCCCATCGAGTGCGGCACGAAAATGCGATGTTTTACGTCGATCTCACGGCCTTTGCACTCGGCCATCATACAGGTTACGAAGTCGCCCGAGCCGTCGAGCGAGAAGCCGGCAGCCTCATCCCAGCCCGACAGGTAGTAGGCCGAGGCGATGTGTGCCAGGTGATGTTCGACATTGTACTGTTGAAAGCGCAGGGAATCGGCCGGTACGCCCAGCTCGGCGGCCATCAGGTCCTGCAGGTTGCCGAGTTTCTTGCGCGCCGCCCGCATGCCCAGCAGGTTGAGCAGTTTTGTGGGATTGCGCGCCACGAATTCGAGCTTCTTCAGACGGTTGGCCGAGCTGTCGCGCCCGATCGCCACTCCGTCGATGTCGGAGGCTTGCAGGCCCGTATAGTCGAGGCAATATTGAATGGCCAGTTTGGGAAAGCCGGCGTAGTATTTGATCCGGTTGAGACGCTCTTCGGCGATGGCGATCTGCGGCACGCCGTCCACGAGCAGAGCAGCCGAAGAACCGGCATGGGAAGTGTTCAAACCGAGGATGACACTCATATGCTTAGGGATTAAAGTTGACTTCTTGTTGTGTCGGGGTCTTGAAAAGGCGCCTGAAATTATTTGTTTTTGCCGAATTATCGGGTCTGCCGCCCGCTTATTTTTTGCCCCATTGTCGGACGGCCTGCCTACTCCTTGCGTAGCCGCAGGGATGTGGAGCGCTGCTGCCGGTCGAAAATTCGCAGGAAATAGAGGCCGGCCGGGAGTTCGTTTAGCCGCAGGGAATGGCTCTCTGCCGGGGCCTGCTCGACTTTCCAAAGCCTTCCCGACGAGTCGAATAGCTCGAGCCGGCAGGGCGCCGGCAGGTCCATCAGTTGGAACTCGCCGCTCGACGGATTGGGAAAAGCGGAAGGGCCCGTTTTTTCTGCCGCGACGGCCTGCAGGGCGGTGATCGGCGCCGCCAGCGGCAGTTCGATCTGCGAGGGGTAGAGGGCGTTGAGGTGCACCGTATTCTCCGCGACCAGCGCATTGACCAGCGTATCGGTATTGCCGTTGGGATACATCTCGCCGCCGGTGTTCATGTTGCGGTTGTAGCGCGGGTAGTTCGACGAAGAAACGACCAGCCGCAGGCTTTGCCCCGGTAGGAAGGTATTGGCCAGCGGATCGAACTCGAAGGTGATCGGGTAGACCTCTCCGGTCGTCATAAAGGCCGTATCGGCTACGGCGTATCCCTCGCGGAAACGCATGCGCTGCACGGCTTCCCCCAACAGCATGGAGCGGCCGTCGGGATAGACTTCCGTGAGGCGCAGGGTGAAGTCGGTATCCTTGCGATCGCTGCTCACGTACAGCTTCCCTTTTACCGAACCCTGCAATTCGACGGCCTGTTCGAACGGAGCGGTGGTAAAGATCAGGGCGTCCGGCCGGCTTTCCACCAATGGCGCCTGATCGTAAGGGCCCTGATCGAGGGCGAGGCTCAGCGTTTTTCCGCCGATCGTGGGCGAGGGGTCGGAGGGATCGTAGTTAAAAGAAAGAGCGTCGGTACTACCCGAAGCGGGTTGCAGTTGAATGGAGCCGTCGGCATGCAGAAAGAGTGTTTGCGGTTGCGTGCCCAGGGGCGGCCAGATATCCGAATGGCGCCATTCGTTCTCGCCCATTTGGAAATAGAGGTAGCGGGCGTTGCCCTCCCAGCCGTTGTCGATGTCGCGCAGATGGTGGTCGAAGAAGTCCAGGGCCAGCAGGTCGTTGTAGTTCTCTGCGGCCGGATAGGTCAATTCTCCCTGCAGGAGGGAACCCAGATTGGCCGGGCCGGTCCCGCCATGCACCCAGGGTCCGACGAGGATCTTGTGGAGTTCTTTGACGGCGGGAGGCGAGTTTGTGGCCAGGGTATCGATCAGCAGGAAGTCGGCATAGGTGTTGTGATCGTACCAACCGCCCACGAGCAGCATGGGCACGGCAATGTCTTCCGGATACATGGTCGTGTTCTCCACGATCTGCCACAACAGATTAAAGTGTGGGTTGTCGATGACCAGGCCGAAGCCCGCCGCTCCGAAGAGGAAGGAAAGGGTTTCCAGGTATTCGGTCCGGATCGCGCCGCCGGGGTAGTAGTCGCGATAGCTGGTTTGGGGCGAGGCGACCTCCGGTACGGCACAGACCAGGTGTGGGGGCTGCTCGCGGGCCGTTTCGAACTGCACGTTCCCCAGGGCGGAGGGGCCCCAGGTTCCGATGCGGCCGTCGCTCCAGGGCTGATCGGCGATCCATTCGACGGCGTCGTAGCCGTCTTCTCCCCGGTTCGGATTGAGGGTACAGGCCGGCAGCGAGCCGTAGAAACAGCGCCAATCGACGATCACGAAGGCGTAATCGCTGCCGGCGATGTCATGGCCGATGCCCAGGGGCAGTCCGCTGAGGTTAAAAAGCTCCTTATTGTAGGGCGTTTGGATCAAAATGACCGGGAAGGCGTCGCTTTGGTTCGGGAGATAGAGGTTGGCGGCCAGGGTTTGTCCGTCGCGCATGGGGATCTGGATAGGTTCGGGATTGAGCTGGGCCGGGGCGGCAAGCGGCCCGAAGAGCAGAAAGCAGAAAGCGTAGATCAGGTTCTTCATCGGAAAGAGTTTTTTTCATGCATCGACGCTCAAAATACGATCGGGTTTACTGATGGGCAAGGAATCAGGCCATTTGACCCTCTTTTCACTCCTTCCCGTAAAAAATGCTGAAGAAACGATGGGCATTTTCTTAGTTTTGGAGATCGCAATTCATTTTCCAACCAAACATCCATCGAATGAATACAGCTCTACTTCATCGCTGTCTTTCCGCTCTGCGGATCTCCCTCCTTTTTACCCTGATCATCGCCTTTCGTCCCGCGGCGGCCAATGTTTTTACCTTCGACGGGCTGACCGACGATCAGTACACGACCACCGCCAACTGGTCGCCCGCCTATCCAGGCGACCTCATTTCCAGCAACGATACGATCATCATCCAGACGGGCTCCGACTGCGTGATCCCCATGGGCACCTTTGTCGAGAACCTGGGCGGCGAGATCTGGAACCTGGGCGTGCTCACGAATGAAGGCGGGCTCA
>JAGQXA010000326.1 GCA_020436865.1 Saprospiraceae bacterium
GCGGTGAACGGGATCAGGGCAAAATAGGCGAGCAACCAGCCCGGGTGCTCCGCCAACAGATCGAAAAACTCCTTCAGGGTCATAGCAGGATTTTCTTGAGTTGGCGCTAAAGATAAAGGCTCCGTTCGGCTTTACCATGGCCTGCCCGCTATTCTGCCGGAATTTGCCGGCGATCTTTCGCGTTTCCATCGCTAAATCGTATCTTGATGTACCACTGGAATGGAATCCCTGTAGACGCGCCAGCGTCAAACTTTTTGTTTTTCGCGTTAAAAATATTAAACAAAAAGTGTTATATTGTCCCCGATTTGAGCAGCGGAACACCATATTCCATTTTCTAACACCCATATTTTTCAAACAAAATCATTTGTTATGAAGGCATTAAAGATCATTCTTGGCATTGTAGTGGCGTTGGTAGTGATCTACCTCCTGCTTTGCCTGGCCGGTCCGAAAGACCTCGACGTGACCCGCTCGGCCGAGATCAGCGCGCCGCCCGCCATGGTCTACCAGAACATCAGTGACCTCAAGCAGTGGGAGCATTGGTCGCCCTGGGCCAAGATGGACACCACCATGCAGATCCAGTACGGCGAAAAGACGGAAGGCATCGGCGCTTCGTATTCCTGGACCAGTGAGAACATGGGAGGCGGCAATCTCGAAGTGATCGAGGCCGATCCTCCGAACTCTATGAAAACCAAGCTCCAGTTCTCCAACTGGGACGGCAGTTCTTACGGACACTGGACGTTGGAAGAACTGGAAGGCTGCACGACAAAGGTCGACTGGGGAATCTCGGGCGATCAGCCGTTGCCCTTCATTGCCCGGGGTTTTATGTTGCTCATGGGCATGAAAAAGACGATGGCCAAGGACTTTGACGACGGCCTGGCCGCCCTGAAATCACATGCCGAGGAACAAGTGGCCAACCTGCCCACCACTTATCGCGGGTTCGAGGTCAAGCAAGAAGATTTTGCCGGCAAGACCTACGCTGCCGTTCGGCAAACGATCTCCTGGGATCAGATGCAGTCGTTCTTCGGTCAGAACTTCGGCGCGATCATGGTCGCCCTCCAGGCTAACAACCTGCAACCTACCGGGGCGCCCAGCGGTCTGTACTATACCTGGGATGAGGAAAACCAGCAGACCGACATGGCTGCCGCTATTCCCACCAGCGGTCAGGCCGACTTCGGCGAGCAGGTGACCACCATCGAAGTGCCGGCCGGGAAAGCCTTGGTGATCGATTACTACGGGGGCTATTCCGGTTCCGGAGAAGCGCATTATGCGATGGAAGACTACATCAAGGCCCGCTGCCTGGAAATGCGGGAACCCGTGGTGGAGGAGTATGTGACCGATCCGGGCTCCGAGCCCGACAGCACCAAGTGGCTGACGCGTATCTACTACCTCTATAAGTAAACGCCAAAACCCCCGGGATCTGCATCTGAAGGATGGACCGGGCACAGTTGTGCCCGCCGCATACTTTGCTTATTTTTGTTAAAAACCATCGTTCATGAAATTACAGCGCCTGGGGGTTTTCCTGTCTTTTCTATTCTTACTCGGCTGTTCTGCCGAGGTGCGCAAGCAGCTTGAGCCGCGCGCCACGGCCTTCGGTCCGCTCAATCAGCTGGTCGTCGTAGCCGAGGGATCGATCTGGGAAAGCCCTATACGGGATACCGTCGATTACTACTTTTCTTCTGCTTACCCGGTACTGCCCCAACCCGAACCCATCTTCGACCTGAAGTACTTTAGCCCCGAAGATCTCCTGGCGATCAAGGAGCGGCAGCAACTTCGCGCCTACCTGATCCTGGCCGACCTGCGCGACCGCAACTCGGTCGGCACCAAGTTATTGCTGAAGGACGTCGGAGAGGAGAAGGTCAACGAGGCTTTGCGCGAAAAGGGCTATAAGACCTCCATCGGCCTGGATAAATGGGCCGACGGCCAGATCCTCGTGTACATGTTTGCCGACGGTCACGACAAGCTCGTTCAGAACATCAAGGAAAATTTTGCAGCAGTCATCCGCCGGATCCGCGAGGTCGATCAGGAGAAGATCGCGGCCGGCGTATATTTGGGCGGCGTCAATGGATCGCTCAAATCGGAGTTGCGCGGAGCGTTGGGCGTCGACCTGAAGGTTCCTTCCGACTACTTCATGGCCCTGCAGGAAGGCAATTTTGCCTGGATCCGCAAGGAAGCTCCGGAAGTGAGCTCTAACCTCATGATGCTGAAAGTGCCGTACCGCGACCAGCAACAGTTGACAAAAGGGGGGCTGAAGATCCTGCAGGATTCGCTCGGGCGAAAGTATGTTTCTTCCGAGATCCCCGACACCTACATGAAGGTCAACGACATCGACCTGCCCATGCTCGTCGAAACGACCACCCTCAACAACTACTTCGCCCTGGAAGGCCGGGGTATCTGGGAAATGGAGAACGATTACATGGGTGGACCCTTTGTCAGCTACCTCATCCACAATCCCAATACCAACGAATTGCTCTTACTATATGGGTTCTTGTATGCCCCCGGCGAAGATAAGCGGGAGTACATGCAACAACTCGAGCATGTCATGCACACCATCCGGTTCTGAGGCCGGCATCCCTCCCGGGAAAGCCCCTGTGGGAAGAGCATGCGCGCTTCCGCAGGGGCTTTTTTATAGGTATCCTGACCGTTTACCGTTCAAAAGCCTTTCGATCGTGCTCCTGTTTGAACAGATATTTGCGTCGGTAACCGTCGATAAGAAATGGTTTCCGTAAATTTATCCCGAACTTTCGGACTGACTGCTCAATATGCAAGATCCCTCTTCCCATAGGCTTGCCGACCTTTCCGATGCGACTCTGGTGGAACGCTTCCAGCGTGAAGAAAACCAGGAGTATCTCGGAGAACTGTTCCGGCGTTACCGGCATCTGGTGTTCGGCCTGGCGTATCGCTATTTTCGGAATCGCGACGAGGCGGACGACATGGTGGGTTATATCTTTACCCTTTTGCTGGAGAAACTGCCCGGCAAAGACGTTCGCTCCTTTAAACAATACCTCTACGGCACGGTGCGCAACGAATGCCTGGCTAAGACCCGCCAGATCAAGAAGGAAATGGAGCGGCAACACGAGTGGGCCCTGGTGGAAAATAGTCAGCGCGATTTTATGGAAAACGTGGAAGGCCTGAATCTTAGTAATGAACCTGACTCGGAGGAGGTTGTCCGGGAGGTCGTGCAATTGCTCGGTGAAGAGCAACGCATGTGCATCCTGCAGTTCTTCTTCGAGGGGAAAAGTTACAAGGAGATCGCCGACGACACGGGCTTTAGCCTGAAGAGTGTCAAGAGTTACTTGCAAAACGGAAAACGCAACCTGAAAAAAATGTTGGAGGAACGCCTGAAGAAACCCTCTACCTAACGCTTTATCGAGAAACGACCGATTGATGAAAACTATTTTTCAAGCGCATCAATGCCTGACGGAGGCAGAGATCCGGCGGTATCTGGAAGGAACCACGGACGCGGAGGCCCGCCATAGGGTGGAGAACCACCTGCTGGATTGTCCGCTGTGCGAAGAAGCCGTAGAGGGGTATACCCTTTTTTTCGGCGAAGGCCGCCAGCAGCGACGGCCTTTCAGCATTTTGCGCGGGGGGCGATCGCAGCTCCGCCAGATCGCGGCGGTCATTTTGCTCCTGCTGCTCCCCCTGAGCGGTTATCTGATCTGGGGCCATCTCCAGGAGGGACGGCTATACCAAACTTTTTACGAATCCTACGAAAGTGATCTTTCGATGGCGATGCGACGGGGTGCGACCGAAAATCCGGAAGCCGGCATTCATCCGGCGCTACTTGCCGGAGCGGAAGCCTACGAACGCGGCGACTTTGCCGCCAGCATCCCGGCATTCCAGCAATATTTAGGCGAAAAGCCAGGCGATCAGTTGAGCAGTTTTTACCTGGGTATGGCTTTTCTGGAAGAGGAGCGCTATGCCGAGGCGATCCAGCCTTTGCAAACGGCGGCGACGGCCAAGTCGCCCTACGCCGAAGAAGCCCATTGGTACCTGGCGCTCGCATACATAAAACTCAAGGACACTACCGCAGCCAAGACAGCGCTACAGCCTCTCCTGGAGGCCCCTGAAGGGCGCTACTATGAGAAAGCGGAAAGTCTTACAAGCAAGCTTTGATGGATGGGAATGGGGGGCGCTATTTCGGTAGCGCCCCTTTTTTTATTGAATGAGTTCGATCGTCTTTCCAATGAAGCGCGTAAGGTCGGCGCCTTTCAGCATTTGTTGGTTGAGCATGGCCAGATTGAACAGATAACCCACCAATTCCTCTTTTTTCTCCTCCTTGCGCATCCGGACCAGTTTTTCCGCAATGATCGGATGATTAGTGTTCACCACCACGTTGAATTGGTCGGGGAACTGATCTGCGCCCATGCCCTGTAGGGCCTGCATTTCCTTAAAGCGGCGCATGAATTCCGGTTTGGTGATGGTCACCGGCTGATCCTGAGGAGAAAGCGGTTTGAGGACTACGGTCGCACCCGCGCGCTCGGTCGTAGCCTTTTCGAAGAGCGATTTCACTGTTTCCTGTTCCTTCTCGCTGAGCACCGATTCCGATTCTTCGTCTTTCTGGATCAGTTGATCGACCGTGTCGGAGTCGACGCGCACAAAGGAAACATCCTCGAGTTTCATCTCCAGATGCTGCAGAAAATGGTTGTCGATCAGGTTGTCGAACTCCAGTACATCGTAGCCGCGGTCTTTTGCGGCGGAGACAAAGCTGTCGTGATCGACCGGATGGTTGGTGTAGAGGTACACCAGTTTGTTGTGCTTGTCGGTCTGCAGATCTTTTACCTTCTCGCGGTAGTCGTCGAGGGTGTAGTGTTCGCCGTCGACGTTCGTCAGCAGGGCGAATTTGAGGGCGCGTTCATGGAATTTTTCGTCGGTGAGCATGCCATACTTGATGAATACGCCCAGGTCTTTCCATTTTTCCTCGTACTCTTCCCGTTGGTTCTTGAAGATCTCCTGCAGGCGATCGGCCACTTTTTTGGTGATGTAGCCCGTGATCTTCTTTACGTTGGCGTCGCTTTGCAGATAACTGCGCGACACGTTCAGCGGAATGTCGGGCGAATCGATGACCCCGTGCAGCAAGGTCAGAAATTCCGGCACGATCTCCTTGACGTCATCGGTCACATAGACCTGGTTGGAATATAGCTGGATCTTGTTCTTCTGTACTTCCAGGGTATTGCCCAGTTTGGGGAAGTAGAGAATTCCGGTCAGGTTGAACGGGTAGTCGATGTTGAGGTGGATCCAAAACAGAGGAGCAGGGCTGAAGGGGTAGAGCTCCTGATAGAAATTGCGGTAATCTTCATCGGTGAGGTCGGCCGGTTGTTTCTTCCAGGCCGGCGCAGTGTTGTTGATGATATGGTCGACTTCGATCTGCTGTTCTGTTTTTTCTTCTCCTTCCCCTTCGGATACCGTTTTGGTCTCGGTGCCGAACTTGATCGGGATTGGCAGAAACTTGCAGTACTTGTCGAGCAGCCGTTCGACGCGGTCTTTTTCCAGAAATTCGGCGTTTTCCTCGTTAATGTGCAGAATGACGTCTGTTCCACGCTCGGCCTTGTCCGCTTCTTCGAGGGTGTACTCCGGATCGCCTTGACAAGACCACTTCACCGCAGGGGCGTCCTTTTGATAAGACTTTGTCACAACATCGACCTGATCCGCTACCATGAAGGCCGAGTAAAAGCCCAAGCCGAAATGGCCGATGATGTTGGCGTCTTCCTGGTATCGCTCCAGGAATTCCTGGGCGCTGGAAAAAGCGACCTGATTGAGGTACTTCTTAACTTCCTCTTCGCTCATGCCGATCCCGCGATCGCGGACGGTGAGCGTTTTGGCCTCCTTATCGAGCAGGATCTCGATGGTGATTTCGCCGAGTTCACCCTTCACATCTCCTCTGGATGCAAGAGTTTTTACTTTGGTCGTGGCATCGATGGCGTTGGCGATCAGTTCCCGCAGAAAGATCTCGTGATCGGAATAGAGGAACTTCTTAATGATGGGAAAGATATTCTCGGTTTGTACGGAGATTTGACCTTTTTGCATATTCCGATTAGTTTTGTTCTCTCTTCTCCTTCCAAATGGCATGCCACCTTGAAAAGAACTGACAAATTGACCGGATTAGAGCCATAGAAACTAAGCGAGGATGATTTACTATGTCACAAATAGTTCATATCTGGGGAGGTCCATAGAACCGCCAAGCAGTATCTTTGGATAGAAAATTTTAGGAACGCTATTGACCGAGAGGCGGTTCTTTCATCCGCCCACCACTCCAACTTCTAAGGAAATTTCAACCTAAAGACCGGAAGACTGCTCTCTGCATGAAGCAAGATCGCTTTTTGGCAAGGATTTTGTTTGATGAGGTGCATAGAAAATTTACTGGGCTTAGTTCCCAGGACCATGAGCAGGAACGGCCAGTTACCGGGGGGTAGAGCTGGTCTTCCTCTCATTTTCAAGATCAAAGGGCCATAGGTCCTTAGCAGTGAGAGGGGCCAATTTACTGGGGGGTAGAATTGGCACCCATTCTCACTCGCTAAACGGGGGCCGGCATGCATGCCGGCCCCCGTTTTTTGTTGCCCCCAAGTGATCGGATCAGTATACTGATCGGATCACTTAATTCGAAAATTCGGCGGAGCTGTGCAACGACAGTTTGCGCGAAAAGCGGACATGGAGCTGACCGGCTTTTTACGTGATTTGAACTAAATGGTTTTGATTGTCAGGTTTTTATGAAATCAATGTATTGACGCAGGCCGACAATCGCCTTTCCTCTTTCGGTACATAGAGATCGAAGAAGATAGTGTCGGCCGCCGTTTAGGCCTTTTTCGTTCCAGCAGCGATTCCCTCTCCATTTTGTTGGAAAAGCAAGAAGCAGACCGCAGAATCTTCCGTACCTTTATTCGGAACAAGCGCTTCTGCCAGCCATGTACCCTTTCATCATTGCCTTGGCCATCCTGCCGGGTTTGCTGATCAGCTACTACATCTTCCGCCTTGACCGGTACGAAGAGGAGCCCCGGATACCGCTCCTGATCAGCTTTGCGCTTGGCATGGTACTTACGATCCCCGCGATCTACCTGGAAAAAATGGCGGTCGACTGGGGGTGGCAAGACCCCGAAAGTCTGTGGCTGACCCTTCTGTTTGCTTTCGTAGGGGTGTCGCTGGTCGAAGAATTCTTCAAGTTTTCGGGTTTGCTGATCTTCCCTTTTCGGCAATCCTTTTTCAATGAGCCCATGGATGGGATCGTCTACTCCGTGATGATCGGCATGGGTTTCGCCACCCTGGAAAATATCTTGTACGCCGATCGCTTCGGACTGGAAACAGTGCTCGTACGGGCATTGACGGCGGTACCGGCACATGCCTCCTTTGCCATCATGATGGGGTATTTTGCCGGATTGGCGAAATTTGACCGGAAAAATCGCTGGAAATTACTCCTAAAGGGTTTTGCCCTGACGGTGGCCGTACATGGAGGGTATGATTTCTTTATCGAGCAGCAACTTTACAACTGGTTGATCATCTGGGCGATCGTCATACTGTTCGTCGCCGTTCATTTTGCCCGCCGTCTCGTGCTGGAACACGTTCGCCAATCGCCCTTCCGGGAGCCGGAAGAACCCGACGGATCTGCCTGAGGCGCGCTAGTCTTTGAGTTTTGGATTGTTGGCATGCCGATCGGCATCCCGGTTCGTCTTCTTTTCCAGGCTGCGCAGCAAAGCTTCGTTCAAATCCACGCCGGTTTGGTTGGCCAGGCAGATCAATACGAACAACACATCGGCCATTTCCTCTGCCAGTTGGGCGGGTGCGTCCTTTTCCATCGCCGGATCTTTGAACGATTGTTCGCCGTACATCCTCGACATCAGCCTCGCCACTTCTCCGACTTCCTCGACCAAGATGGCCATATTGGTGAGTTCATGGTAGTACCGCACCCCTATCGTTTGGATCCAATTGTCGACTGTTTGCTGAGCCTCTTGTATCGTCATAGTCGGTGTTTTGTCAGGCTATTCCTTCCCCTTCGAATCGATCCAGATCGTTACCGGCCCGTCGTTGATCAATGCCACCTTCATGTCGGCCCCAAATTCGCCGGTGCCTACCCGGCAACCGGCAACGGCTTCGAGTGTGTGCACAAATTGCTCGTACATGGGAACGGCATACTCGGGCTTGGCGGCCTTGATATACGAAGGGCGGTTGCCTTTCTTCGTGCTGGCATGCAAAGTGAATTGGCTGACGACCAGCAATTCTCCGCCCACGTCCTGTACGGAACGGTTCATGACGCCGTGCTCATCGTCGAAAATGCGCAGGTTGGCGATCTTGTTGCACAGCCATTGGATATCGTCGGCCGTATCGGCCTCTTCGATGCCCAGCAGTATGAGCAAGCCTTGCGTAATCGCGGAATGTTGCTTGCCGTCGATCGCGACTGATGCCTGGGAAACTCGTTGGATCAAAACACGCATGCGATTTGGGTCTGTTCGTGGCGTCGGCAAAGATAAGCTTTTGCGGAATGACAAGGGCCGCCTGGAGGGCAAAGTCCATTTTGAACTTTGGCTTTCATCGCGTACTTTTGCACGCGACGAACCCGCAATTTTCATCAAATCCTTCGGAAATGTCAGACGAAATAACCAATGTTGGAAAAAAGGGGTATTGCCTGATGTGGGGCATTATCGGTTTCCTGCTGTTCCTGGTTTTGGTCCTCTACATCTATTTCTACAACGGCAAATTCCTGCCCTAGCGAGCGACCACGGTAGGAACCCTCCTCACCGAAAGCCTCATAACTGCGGAAGTTCGATCGCGTTATGAGGCTTTTTGTTGATCCTCCATTTATGAAGGCCTTGCTCCTCGCCGCCGGATTGGGTACGCGCCTGCGCCCGCTGACCGACCATCGCCCTAAGGCCTTGGTGGAGGTAGGCGGTTTGCCTCTGTTGGAAATTGCCGTTCGCCGGTTGAAGTATTTTGGCTTCCGCGAACTGGTCGTCAATATCCACCATTTCGGGGAACAGGTGATCGATTTCCTCGCCCGGCATCAGAATTTCGGACTGAACATCGCTCTTTCCGACGAACGCGACCTCCTACTCGACACGGGCGGCGCGATCCGGAAAGCCCGGCTTCTCCTGGGGGAAACCGATCCTTTTCTGGTTTACAACGTGGATGTCGTGACCAGCCTCGATCTGCCGGCCATGATCGAATGGCACCGGCAAAGCGGGGGCCTGGCCACACTGGCGGTCCGCCGCCGCCCGACCAGTCGTTACTTTCTGTTCGATCCGACCGGCCGCCTGCAAGGCTGGCGCAATAAGCGCAGCGGCGAAGAACGATGGTGTGCGCCGGCCGGCAATCCTGGAGAAGTACTGGAGTGGGCCTTTAGCGGTATCCATGTACTGGACCCGGCCATTTTCGATCTGTTGCCCGAACAGGCCGTATTCTCCATTGTCGACGCCTATCTGATGCTGGGACGCGAACACCGGATCCTGGCCTATCCGCACGATCACGACGACTGGGTCGATTGTGGCAAACCCGATTCGCTTGCCGCCGCTGCGGCGCTGCTGCCTAACCTGAAGCTGGCAAACCGACTATGAAAAGATCTGCAGGCAAATCGACCGGACGCTATCTGCCCATCGGTACGTTCATCAACATGACGACGGTGACCGCCGGCAGCCTCGTGGGTCTCTGGCTGCAGCAGCTTTTTCCCGCCGGTATAGAGGCCATCATCTTTCAGGCAATCGGTCTGGGTACGCTGGTCATCGGCATTTCGATGAGCCTGAAAGTGCCGGAGGGCTACTTGCTCATATTCGTCTTCAGCCTGATCCTCGGAGGGGTGTTGGGCGAAGCAGTGGGAGTTCGGGAGGGCCTGCAAAGCCTCGGCGATGCGCTCAAGGGTACTTTTAGCATCGGCGACGAGCGTTTCACGGAAGGCCTGGTCACCGCCTTCCTCTTGTTTTGCATCGGTTCGATGACCATCGTAGGCGCGATCGAAGAGGGCCTGCAAGGCAAGCGGGAATTACTGCTCATCAAGTCGCTTCTCGATGGGATCACTTCGATCGCCTTTGCAGCGACCTATGGGGTGGGCGTGTGGTTTTCCATCATCCCCATGCTCCTTTTTCAGGGAGGAATTACGGTGCTCGCCCGCTATTCGCAGCACCTCTTCACTCA
>JAGQXA010000327.1 GCA_020436865.1 Saprospiraceae bacterium
GGGCCCTTCGACTATCACGACCTCTACTATCGGATCAACGGCCTGACGACCAGCCTCGGCATGCGATGGTTTAATGCCACGAAAGGCGGCTTGGCGCCCATGGGGGCCTACCAGGGTTTGAGCCTGGAACTGACATTCGGCAAAGGCAAGCTGCTCGAACAAACGACGACCTTCTCCGGCTCTGCCGCCGCTGGCTCCCGCCCTTTGGGGATCGATCCCAAACATACCTATCTGGCCTTTGCCTACGAATTCGGATACAACTACGTGCTCTTCGACCGGATGCTCGTCGGGCTGGCGGCGCAGCTCAGCTTGCCGGCGCCGCATGGCAGCAACCTGGGCGCCTTGTTCAGCACCTTTCCCGACACTTTGCGGACAGATGACTACGAACAGTACAATCAGGAGTTCTTTGAAAACAAACTCACAGACCGCCTGATCAGGCATAACCTGTATTCGATCAATCTGAGTATCGGCTGGCTGATCTACTAGCGACAGCGCCGCTTTCCTAACAAATCACCTTTGCTCCTATGAAACGGATTGCTTTAACCTTGTTATTGGCCGGATCCTTTGCGTTTGCCTCCGCACAAGATCTCGAACGCTACGAACCCCTGATGTGCAGCGGAGAGATCCCGGCCGAATTCATCACTCCTTCGTTGAAGAAATACGAACAGGACATCGAGAAGGCGCTTCTTGCAAAAGAGGATCGAAAAGAACGGGAAGACCGGAAGCGCTTTTATCTCGAAACCAATTTCGTGCTCGACGATCTGCTGCGAAGTGGGATCGTATTGTTCAACGACCCCGTCAGCAACTATTTGCGGGAGGTAACGGAGGTGTTGATCGGCGACGATGCAGAATTAAAAAAGAACGTACACATTTATGCCCTGCGCTCCACCGCCGTCAACGCCTTCGCCACCGACCGGGGCAATATTTTCGTGACGCTCGGCTTGCTGGCCCAACTGGAGAACGAGGCCCAATTGGCCTTCATCCTGGCGCACGAACTCACGCATGTACAGGAAAAACATGCCTTCGACCTCTTCATGGAAGCGGCCAGCCTGGAAAAGCAGACCTCTCGTAAGAGCATTCTGAAGGAATCGACCTTCGACCAATACCTGGTCTCGAAAAACCGCTACTCCAAAGAACTCGAGATCGAAGCCGACCGGCTCGGGCTGGAGCTCTTTCTCCAAACCGACTACAGCTTTTCGGGCTTATCCACCGTGTTCGATGTACTCAAGTATGCCTATTTGCCCTTTGACGAAGTGGAGTTTTCGCGCGAATTCCTCGAAAGCCCGCTGTATCGTTTCCCCGCCGAACTGCAATTGGAGTCGGTCCAGGCGATCGAGGGCGCCGACGAAAATACCGACGATCAGCGCAGCAGCCATCCCAGCATCGGCGCCAGGAGAACTGCCCTGCTCGCACGCCTGAGCGCCGAAGGCACGGCCGGGCGGAAGGATTTTCTCGTGTCGGAAGAGCGCTTTTACCTGCTGCGTGATGCGGCACGCTTCGAATTGCCTATGCTGCACCTGCTATCCAACGAACTGGCGGAATCGGTCTATACCACGTACCTCCTGCTAAGAAAATACCCCGACAATTTCTACCTCGAAAAACTGCTCTGCAAGTCTCTCTACATCCTCGCCAAGTACAACAACAACCTCGATCGCGCCTTCAAGAGCAACTACCGCGAGGTGGAAGGCGAATCGCAACAGGCCCACTTCTTCCTGAACAAGCTTTCCCGTAAGGAGTCGACCGTACTGGCGGCACGCTACGCCTGGTTGTTACAGCAAAAACAGCCGGAAGATGCGGAAGTCGAAGCGATCGTACGCGACCTGTTCGTCGAGCTGGGTCAACACTTCGAAGGGCTGGCGGGATTCCGGAGCGAACTGCCGCCCCTCGACACGCTTGCTTCGGAAGCCGAACCGGGGCAAGCCGACCCCTCCTCCAAATACGACAAGATCCGGCAGCAGAAAAAGGAGGCCGCCTTGCCCGGCGAAGCCGAGTATTGGCGCTATGGCTTTCACGAGTTCGTCAACGACAGCCTCTTCCGCATGGGGTTCGAAGAAGGCCGGAAGGAATACCTGAAGCGGAAAGAATGGGACGACTATATGCGAACGCGAAAAGGCCGGAACCAATGGAAGAAGTATGAAAAAAAGATCGAGAAAAAGGGCCTTCAGCTGGGCATCGACCGGATCGTCATCGTCAACCCCTTCTATCTGCGAGCCGATAGCCGCGACCGCAATAACGTTCGCTTCATCGAAAGCGAACTCGGACAAGAACGGTTTCGCCAACTGCTGAAAGAGATGGCAGCATCCCTCGAGCTCGACGTTCAAATGCTCGACGTAGCCGACCTGCGAACGGATCAATCGCTCGAATTTAACGAGATCCGCCTGCTCAACGATTGGTTCGACCAACAGGTCGATCAGGACGATCTGTCGCTCACTCCCGGCTTTAACCAGCAGAAGATCGACGAGATCGCCGACAAATATGGCACGGACTACTTCCTGTGGCCAGGGCTACTCACCCGGCAGCAGGGTAAGGGCCTGATCCTGTATGCCCTCCTCTTTGATGTGCGTACCGGAAAGCGCGAAGCGGTCAAGTTCGACTACCTGCACAAACGAGAGCAAGCTTATTTGGTAAGAGCGCATGTGTACGACGCGCTATTCCAGATCAAGTCGAAGGAGTGAGCGGAACGCCAGTTTGAGTCGGGAGCTGACGACCGACAAACTCAGGGATTTTTGTCGGCAGCGACCCTCTTTTCGCCGTAGCGCCTTTTCAGAAAGGGATAGCTGAACACCGACGATAGGATGATCGCCACGCCGAGATAAAAGCTGAGCGAAAGTTCTTCGTTTTCCTTCAGGATGAGCCAGGCCAGGACGATCCCGTAAACCGGCTCCAGATTGATGGTCAGATTGGCGGCAAAAGCCGTGATGTGTTGCAGCGCCCGCAAGGTGAGCACGTAGGCCAGCGTAGTGCAAAGCAGCACCAGCACGAGCAGGTAGAGCGCGTCGAGCCAGGAAGGCAGGAACAGCGCTTCCGGATTTTTCCACAAATAGTACGGCACGATCAGCGACAGGAACAGCCAGGCCGAGCCAAGCTCCAGGAAGGTGATGTCGACAGGACGAGCCCTGCTGATGTGTTTCTTGTTGAAAGTCGCGAACAGGGCCACCAGAAAGGCCGAGAGAAGGCCGACGAGGAGGCCGGCCAGTTTCGACCAGTCGAGATCGTTGGCGATGAGGATCATACCGGGAACAATGAACAGGCCAAGCGCCAGTTCGTAGCCCTTGATCCGCTGCCGGAAGACGAGCGGTTCAAGGATGGAGGTGAAAAAGGTGGTCGTAGCGAAGGCCACCAGAGCGATCGACGCATTGGCCAGCTTGATCGAACCGTAGAAGGTTACCCAATGCAGGCCGACCAGCACCCCGATGCCCATGAATTTCCAGACCATAGCACGCGGCAGTTGGGTGAACAGCTTGCCCAAACGCACGATGAACAGCAAACTCAGGCTCGTCAGCAGCACCCGCCACCATACCAGCACCAGGGCCGACAACTGGATGAGGTCGCCCAAAATGGCCGTGAAGCCGAACAGGAAAACGGCCAGATGCAACTCTGCGTATGCGCGGCGGGTTGGGTCCATATCGATCTAAATGGCGGACGGCGATCGGCCGAACCAATCTATTATCCGTTTGTTTCAAGGTTTGGATTCCACAAAAAAGCGCATTTTTTGCCGGTCTTCCTTATTTTTGCAACCCATTTCTTTTCACACAAAAACATCAAGAAGATGCCAATCAAAGTAGGCGATAAAGCTCCGCAGTTCACCCTTGTTTCCAGCGACAAAGAGAAGGTTTCCCTGGGCGATTA
>JAGQXA010001034.1 GCA_020436865.1 Saprospiraceae bacterium
CGGCCTTTTCGAGCTGGAACTGCAATCGTATAAGGCGGAGGTCGAGATCGATCAGGATGTGGCCGTGACCACCGTCGAGCAGGATTTTTACAACCCGACTTCCCACCAGTTACAGGGGTACTTTATGTACCCATTGCCGGAAGGCGCGAACGTGCAGCAGTTTTCCATGTGGATCAACGGGAAAGAGACGAAAGGGGAACTGCTCGATGCTAAAAAGGCACGTGAGATCTATGAAGAGATCGTTCGAAAGGCGCTCGACCCGGCCTTGCTGGAGTATTCCAAACAGGGCTTGTTGCGGTTGCGCATCTTTCCGATCCAGCCCCGGAGCGTGCAGAAGATCAAGCTTGTATACCAGCATCAGTTGTCGCAGGAAGGCAATACCTATTCCTACGCGCTGCCGCTTTATCACCGTCACGATGGGCAAAAATCCATCGAGCGGGCAGCTCTGGCAATCGACCTGAAAACCAGGGAGTCGCTAAAGACCATCTATTGCCCCACACAGGAAGTCGAGATCATCCGGAAGGGCGATCGCCGGGCTACGGTCGGTTTTGAGGCTGAAAAAGCGGTTTTCGCCTCCGACTTCGAGCTGTTCTTTCAAACCGACCCCAACCTGCTGGGCCATTCGCTATTGAGTTACCGTCCGGAGAGCTCGGAAGACGGGTTCTTCTTCCTAAATCTCAGCTCCGGCCTCTACGACGAAGCCCCCTTGGTGGCCAAGGACATCGCCTTCGTAGTCGACGCTTCGGGGAGCATGTCCGGCGAAAAGATGCAGCAGGCCAAGAACGCGCTGACCTTCTGCCTGGAGCACCTCAATCCGCAAGACCGCTTCAATCTGATCCGTTTTAGCACCGAAGCCAGCGGCCTCTTCGATGGCCTGAAGACCGTGTCGAAAGAAAACCTGGCGAAAGCCAGGGGCTTCGTCGACGATATGGAGGCCATCGGGGGCACCAATATGGAGGAAGCGCTATTGATGGCGCTGGAGCCTGCCCAGGAAGCCGACCGGCCGTACTTCATCATCTTCCTGACCGACGGCAAACCCACGATCGGCGAAACCCAACCCGAACAGTTGCTGAAAAAACTTGGCGCTAAGAACACCGGCCGGGTCCGCATCTTTACGTTCGGCGTGGGCACCGAGATCAATACGCATCTGTTGGACAAGCTGACCGAGCAAAGTCGCGGTTATCGCACGTATGTATTGCCGGAGGAAGACATCGAGATCAAGGTTTCCGACTTCTATCTCAAAGTGGCTCATCCGGTGCTGACCGACCTGCGTTGGGAAGTGGAGGGCGTGAAAGCGAAAGAGGTGTACCCGAAAACCATACCCGACCTTTTCAAGGGCTCGAATTTCTCGATGTTGGGCCGCTATAGCGGATCGGGAAAGGCGACGCTGAAATTGACCGGAAAGGTAAATGGCAAGGACCGGGAATTCATCTTTCCTCTGGAGTTTGCGAAGCAGACCGATGAAAACGAATTCGTCGCACCCTTGTGGGGATCGCGTTCCGTCGGCTACCTGCTCGACCAGATCCGGCTGAATGGCGAATCGAAGGAGTTGGTCGATGAAGTGGTGCGTCTGGCCAAGAAGTATGGGATCATCACGCCCTATACCAGTTACCTGATCATCGAAGACGAGGCTGAGCAGTTGGGTATGAACCGCATCCGCCGCGACGAATCCCTGCTATCGCAGCGCGTAGAGGGCCGTACGCAGGCGCCCAAGATGAAGGAAGCGGAGGACGATCTGGCCAACGACAGCGGCCGCGGGAGCGTGCGAGCCAGCGAGGAGATCCAGGAAATGAACTACGCCGATAATATGGCGCAGACCCAGATGGGCCGCAGCCGGCTGGAGTACACGGATCC
>JAGQXA010000328.1 GCA_020436865.1 Saprospiraceae bacterium
ATGGCCACTCGTGGATCGGCGTTCTGATAGTTATCGAGTACCCGTTGGCGGATCTGTGGCGGCGTGTTTTCGTGGAACAGGTATCGCTCCGTAAAGTCGGTGACCAGATTGGAATAGTCGTTTGGCAGGATTTGAAAGAAGGTGTCGACCGTCAGGAGTTCTTCCTGGCTGTACGCTTTGCCGACCTCCTTGAAGTTGTCGACCCCGATGAGGCCGATCATGGCCGAAGGGTCTTGCCGGGCAGCTTCCAACATGACGTCGCCAGACATGGAATGACCGATCAGCACCACGTTCTTCAGTTCGAGCGTCCGGATGATCTGCAGGATATCCCGGCCGTATACCTCGATCGCCCAATTGCTGCGGTTTCGGCCCGACTTGCCGAAACCAGGCAGATCGATAGCCACGACCTGGTAGCGGGGACAAAAATGATCGATCTGGGCTTGCCAGTATTCCTTGTTGATGTTCCAGCCGTGGATGAACAGCAGGGTAGTGTCGGCCTCGCCGCAACGGAGTAGGTCGACCACGACGCCTTGGCTGGTGACGGCCTGTTCCACGGTTTCGGGGGCGGCCGGTTGTGATCCGGTACAGGAATACAGGAAGATCAGGCAGGAGAGGATCGGCAGGAATTTTTCGTTCGGAAAACGCATGTCGGGATGGTTCAATGGCAGGTAAGGCCGGGTTAACTTTTTGTAATTTCTTCCACTATCGCAAATTTACCAATATTTTTAGGGGCCAATTAATTGATCGAAGAAAATTCACCCGCTCATGCTTTTCTCCAGAATCTATTCCTCTCTGTTGATCTTCCTGTTGTTTTTTTCCTGCAATGCCGGCAAGCGGCCCAACGCGACCGAAGGTTCGGCCGTCGAGGCGCCCAGGCTGGTCGTGTTCCTGGTCGTCGATCAGATGCGGTACGATTACTTCGAGCGCTTTCAGGATCAGTACCGAATGGGATTGAAGCGGCTATGGGAAGAAGGGGCGGTGTTCGCCAACGCCCATCATCCGCATGTGCCGACCAATACCGGACCGGGCCATGCCACCTTGTCGACCGGAGCGTACATGCGGGTACACGGGATCCTGAACAATGAATTTTACGATCCGGCCCTGGGCCGCATGGGCTATTGTACCGAAGATCGTTCGGCCAGGATCGTCGGGCTTCCGGATGTCAGCGGACTGATGGGAATGTCGCCCCGGGCATTACAGACGAGCACCCTCGGCGATTGGCTCAAGGTCGCCGACCGGCAATCGAAGGTGTGTGCGGTAGCCCAAAAGGATCGCGGCAGCATCCTGATGGGAGGGAAAAAGGCCGACCGGGCCTTCTGGTTCGACAATCCGACCACCGGCTTTGTGTCGAGCGACTACTACCCGGGCAAATATCCGGACTGGGCAGGCAAGATCGTCGGTCGGGAAGTCTTGCGCGATTCCATCGACAAGGGGTGGTATAAGGCCTTCCCGGAATCGTACTACAGCCGCTCGAGGGAGGATGTCAACGAGTTCGAAACCGGCAACTTTCTGCCCGACTTTCCGCATACGCTGGCCCGCACGCATCCACGCCTGCCTGAGGGCAGTAAGGAGGTGGTCATGATCCGGGTGACGCCCTTCGGCGACGAACTCACCCTTGATTTCGCCGAAACCATGCTGGAAGAGGAGAAACTCGGGCAGGACGAACATCCCGATCTTCTGACCATCAGCTTGTCGTCGGCCGACGCCATCGGACACCATTTCGGGCCGTACAGTCAGGAGGTGCAGGACTACTATCTGCGCCTGGACCAATTCCTGGGGGATTTCCTCGAATTTCTCGACCGCAAGCTCGGGCGCGACCAATACTGGGTCGCCTTGAGTGCCGATCATGGGGTGATGCCGTTTCCCGAAGAGTTGGTGAAACGCGGCCACCCGGAGGCGCGCCGTATTTTCAACCAGGCCCATTTTGCACAAATGGAACGCATCGATGCGGAGTTGCGCACGGAATTGGGGCTACAGGATAGCTTGTTCGTGTTCAGCGATCACAACGGGATCTTCCTCAATTATGCGGAAGCGCAGGAGAAGGGAATTTCACCGCCCGATCTTCGTCAGGGAATAGCCGACGCGGTTCGAGAACTCGACTATATCGCCGATGTGTTTACGTCCGACGAGTTGCAGATGGAGGGCTTCAGCCGGCCTTTCATGGAGGCTTACCGTCGGTCGTACGTACCTGGCCGAAGTCCCGATCTGTTGATCGTGCCCGGCGAAAATGTGCTCATCCACACACCGACCGGTACCAGCCACGGTACTCCCTATGCCTATGACACCCATGTACCCGTGGTATTCCTGGGAAAACCGTTCGCAGCTGCGAAATACGATCGGAGGGTCGCGACCGTCGACATGGCCCCGACCCTGGCCTTCCTGCTCGGGATCGAGCCGACCGACCCCGTTAATGGAGTAGTATTGGAAGAGCTACGACCAAAGGTTCAGTAACGGGATCCTCTTATTCTGCAGTCGCGGCTTCTTGCTGCAAGTGCGCGACCGTTTGACGAACAGCCTCTTTCGCCGGAGTGGCCGGTAGTTTGAACTGCCGGTCGAACTTACCGCTGTCGAAGAAGTAGTCGCGGTCGTATTGGTAGGCCATCTCCTTCAGTTCGCGTACAATGGGCACAAATACCCCGATGACGCCCATCAACCAGACCGGCAGAATTCGGTAACGAGGCTCGACCCCCATTTCCGAAGCTATGAGGTCGACCCATTGCGCGCCTGTTAGTCGTGCAGGGTCGGTCGGCAGGTGCCAGACCTGCCCGTAGGCCTCGGGGCTGTTGCCGAGGAGGGCGGTAGCTTGTGCGGCATCGGGGGCGTAGGTGAAGCTGTGGACCTTGCTGGCATCGGCCATCCAATCGGCCTTTTTTCCCGCCAGGAGGTTCTTGTACACCATTTCCACCAAAATGCTGTTGGTCGGGGCGATGAAGTCGGCCGAGCGTGCGATCAGGGCGTCGAGTTTTCCGGCAGCGGTTTCTTTGAGCAACATCTTGGCAATTTCTTCGCGGATCAGGCCCTTTTTGGAAGTCGGCCGCATTGGGGTCTCCTCCGTCATGTGTTGGAGGTGCTCACGGTCATACATATAGATGTTGTCGAAGAAGACGAGTTTGGAACCGTGGCGGGTACAGGCATCGAGCACATTGCGCATCAGAGTGGGCCAGACGCGGCGCCAGACCTTGATGTCATACGGCAATCCGACCGTCAGGTAGACGACCTTCGACCCCATCACGGCCTGATCGACCTGCTCGGGCACGGTCAGATCGGCGGGAAAGAGTTCGTCGTTGGGATTGACCGCTTCAGGATGCCGGCTGACCAGCCGGATGCGGTCGGTGTATTGGGGGAGCGCTTTGGCCAGTTCGATTCCGATGGCGCCGCCGGCGCCGAGAATGGTTTGCATATTGGGTGTTTTATAGGACGCGTTGAAAATTCATGAGCGGGGCTCATACTTTAACAACGTTACCCCCGAGGGATAGGTTTGATGATGGAGGAGGGTAAGTTGCTTTTCCGGCAAGGGAGGAGCGAACAGTGGAATGCCGTGGCCGAGAACGATGGGCATGACAAAAACCCACATTTCGTCGATCAGATCGTGCTGAAGGAGCGCGGAATTCAGTTGTCCGCCGCCGATCAGCCAGATGTCGGCGCCGGGGCCGGTTCTCAGTTCCCGGAGAAAGGTAGCGGGATCGGCCGTAATGAACTTCACGTGTTCGGTATCGGCTTGGTCGGTCTGGCGCGTAAACACATAATTGGTCTTGTCGGGATAGGGGAATGGAATGCCGAATCCCAGAACCTCGCGGTAAGTATTGAATCCCATCAGGGTGGTATCGATCCCTGCATAGAATTCGGCATAGCCGTAATCTTCACCTTCTGGCGTGGGGATCTGGTCGAGCCATGCGACATCGCCGTCGGGCTTGGCGATCCAGCCATCCAGGCTGATCGCGATATAAAGCCTGATCTTTCTCATTGTTGGAAGTTAGGTAATTTCATCCGGAAAAGAAAAGGGGCCTCAAAAACCCTGGTCGCGGATCGTTTGTGCATACCACTTGGCAGAGTCTTTCGGCGTACGCTGCAGCGATTCGTAATCGACGTAGTGAAGTCCGAATCGCTTGGCGTAACCGGAGGCCCATTCGAAATTATCGAGCAGCGACCAT
>JAGQXA010000329.1 GCA_020436865.1 Saprospiraceae bacterium
AACATCGCCCAACGCTTCAATGCACAGGTGGGGAAGGAGTTCTTCGTGCTGCCGGAACCCCTGTTCACCGAGACGCCCAAGATCCGCTCGACCGCCGACCCGGAACGAAAGATGAGCAAGAGCGCCGGCGAGAAGCACTACATCAACGTGTTCGCCGACGAAAACCGCATTCGCAAGCAGGTCCGCTCGGCGGTGACCGATACCGGCGAGACGCCTTCCGGCAAAATGAGCGCGGGCGTGGAGAACCTCTTCGAACTGCTCAAAGCCAGTGAAGCACAAGAAGCCTACCAGGCCCTGATGGCCGACTACGAGGCCGGCCAGCTCAAGTATGTCGACCTCAAAGAAGCCGTCGCCGATACCCTGGTTGCCCTCAGCGCCGAATTCCGCCGCCGCAAGGCCGAACTGACGGCCGACAAAAAGGAGGTCAAGAACCGCATCAAGGCTTCTTCCGACCAGATCCGCAAAGTCGCCCAGGAGACGATCCGCGAGGTCAAGGAACTGTCGGGCTTGATGAATGTACGTTTTTAGTTTTTCCGGTCGGATCGCTCCGAGCGATCCGACCGGTCGTCTTTCATCTATCTTTGGGATCACTAAAAATATCGGTCGGACCGCGTGAAGCGGTCTGACCGAACCTCTTTCATCTTTCATCTTTTTTCTTTCATCATTCTACTAATGAAGATCATCTGCATCGGCCGCAACTACGCCGAACACGCCAAAGAGCTCAACAACCCGGTACCCGCCAAGCCGGTCGTGTTCATGAAGCCCGCCTCGGCCCTGCTCGTCAACGAGAAGCCCTTCTATTACCCCGATTTCACCAACGATCTCCACCACGAGATCGAGATCGTGCTGAAGATCGCGAAGAACGGCCGGCACGTGCAACCCGAATTCGCTTCTTCCTACTACGAAGAGATCGGCCTGGGGATCGACTTCACTGCCCGCGACCTGCAGCAGGAATGCAAGGAGAAAGGGCAGCCCTGGGAGATCGCCAAGGCCTTCGACGGCTCGGCCGTCTTGGGTAAATTTGTGCCCGTCGATCGCGTGAACCGC
Organism: Saprospiraceae bacterium; assembly: GCA_020436865.1. Lineage (GTDB taxonomy): Bacteria > Bacteroidota > Bacteroidia > Chitinophagales > Saprospiraceae > JAGQXA01. The sequence goes on from JAGQXA010000329.1 coordinate 1,048, forward strand.
CAAGCCATCGAATTCCGCCTCCTGAAGAACGGCGAAGCCGTGCAGCACGGCAATACCAAAGACCTGCTCTTTTCCTTCGAACAGATCATCGTCTATGTGTCGCGCTTCTTCAAGCTCCAGCAGGGCGACCTGATCTATACCGGTACACCGGCCGGCGTAGGCCCCGTCCTGGTCGGCGATGTGCTGGAGGGCGAACTCTTCCTCAAAGACCGGGTGGAGAAGTTGCTGCAGTGTGAGGTGAAGTAGGTTATTGGATGTTGGTCGAACTAAGATCCAAGATCCAATACCCAACATCCAAAGAATTCCTATTTTTGCACGACTTTTTCTGACCCTCAAATCTGAAGCAAAATAACATGCCCTACCTGTTTACCTCCGAATCCGTTTCCGAGGGCCATCCCGACAAGGTGGCCGATCAGATCAGCGATGCCCTGGTCGATCACTTTCTGGCCTTCGACCCCCGCTCCAAAGTGGCCTGCGAAACCCTGGTCACCACCGGTCAGGTGGTCCTGGCCGGCGAAGTGAAGTCGACCACCTACCTCGATGTGCAGCAGATCGCGCGCGACGTCATTCGCCGCATCGGCTATACCAAGTCGGAATACATGTTCGAAGCCCATTCCTGCGGCGTGCTGTCGGCGATCCACGAGCAGTCGCCCGACATCAACCAGGGGGTAGAACGCCAAAACCCGGAAGAACAGGGAGCCGGCGACCAGGGCATGATGTTCGGCTATGCAACCAACGAAACCGAAAACTACATGCCGCTGGCCCTGTACCTCTCGCATAAGATCCTGCAGGAGCTGGCCGAACTGCGGCGCGAAGGCAAACTGATGCCGTACCTGCGCCCGGACTCCAAGTCGCAGGTGACCATCGAATACTCCGACGACAATGTGCCGCAACGCATCGACTCCATCGTGGTGTCGACCCAGCACGACGATTTCGATAAAGACGACGTCATGCTCGCCAAGATCAAGAGCGACGTGATCAACATCCTCATCCCGCGGGTCAAGGCGCAGTGCCAGCCGTCGATCCAAAAGCTGTTCGACGGCCAGATCACCTACCACGTCAACCCGACGGGTAAGTTCGTCATCGGCGGCCCGCACGGCGATACCGGCCTGACCGGCCGGAAGATCATCGTCGACACCTATGGCGGTAAAGGAGCGCACGGCGGTGGCGCTTTTTCCGGAAAAGACCCCTCGAAGGTCGACCGCTCGGCCGCTTACGCTACCCGGCACATCGCCAAGAACCTGGTCGCTGCCGGCGTTTGCGACGAAGTGCTGGTGCAGGTATCGTACGCCATTGGCGTGGCCAAACCCACCAACATCTACGTGCAGACCTACGGCACTGCCAAGGTAGGTCTCACCGACGGGCAGATCGCCCAGAAGGTCATGGAACTATTCGACATGCGCCCGTACGCCATCGAAAAGCGCCTGAAATTGCGCAATCCGATCTACTCGGAAACCGCAGCCTATGGCCACATGGGGCGCGAGCCCGAAGTGAAGACCGTCGAACTGGTCAACGGCTCCGGCGACCGCATTTCTCTGGAAGTGGAAACCTTCACCTGGGAAAAGCTCGACATGGTCGGTCAGGTCAAGGCGGCGTTTGGGCTGTAAGTGGATGCGTTCGGACCGCTCCCAGCGGTCCGAACGCTATGATTCCCGTCTATTACATCTTCACGAAGCGCCTGATCTCTCTTTCTTTCCCGTTGTCCATGCTCAGTAGATAGGCCCCGCGCGGCAGGCGATCGATCGGCCAGCTCAGTTCATTGCCGGAAAAGCGGGTATTGGCTACCTGCTTGCCCAGACTGTCGTAGATTGTCACTTGCCATTGCTCAGACCCTCCGCCACCGGCGATCGAGAGGTGGATCTCGGAATAGGCCGGGTTGGGGAATAGCCGCAAGATCGTGCCGGAAACAGCCGGATCATCGACGCCCGAGATCAGGTCGTCGCTAGAGAAGAGCCACAGATCGTTCATTCGCGCCGTGCCTCCATTGATCCCGCCGAACAGCCAAAGGTTGCCGTCGGATCCTAGTGTGCCGGCCATCGATGAACGACCCCCCGGGGTGTTGTTCGCATCGGGGGTACCCATCGTGCCGTAGACCGGCGGTTGATCAAGGTCGGTCAGCGAGCCTCCCTTAAAATACCAGAGGTTCTCTTCGACCTCGTACATCCAGAGGTCGTTCAGCGGGGCGGCCACGTCGCCGTTCAGGCCGAGCCCAAAGCCGCCATACAGCCAGAAGTTGCCGTTGACGTCCGTCCAGGACACCGAGCCGTTGCGGGCGCCGGGGGTATCGTCCGGACCGGGATTGGTCGGATCGGCGATGTTGAGCACGGCATTCTGATTGGAGATATTGCCGCCTTTCATCCAGGTCCATTGGCCGCTTGCCGGATCGAATTTCCACAGGTCGTTGTAGCGAATGAAGTTGGTCACCCAACCCCCGAACAACCAGAGGTTGCCTTCTTTGTCAACCCAGGAAACCGAGCTTACCCGGGCGCCTGGGGTATTGACATTGGAGGGCGTGCCCATCGTGCCGTGCACTGGGGAGATATCGGTTCCCGTACTACCCTGTACCCAGGTCCATTCAAACGAGCTGGCATCGAATTTCCATAGATCGGCAAGCAAACTGGGGTCCCCGCTGGCGCCAAAGCCAAATCCACCGTACAACCACAGATTGTCGTCGGCGTCGGTCCATTCGAAGGCTCCGTTCCGGCTACCGGGGGAGTTGTTCGTGTTTGGCGTGCCCTGGGCTCCGTACGCGCCGAATTGGTTGACGGCGCTGCTGCCCTTCACCCAGGTCCAGGTATTGGCGGTCATATCGTATCTCCACAGGTCATTTCGCCGCTCTCCGGGGGCTCCGAGTCCTCCGAAGATCCAGCAGGCATCCGCCGTTTTCCAGATGTTCGGGCGGTTGCGGCCGGGCGGTTCATTGGCGGGGTGCGGAATGCCCATCGTTCCGTAGTTGCCCGGCTGGTCGGTCAGGTTGCTGCCTCGTATCCAGGTCCATTCTCCGGTCGCGGGGTCGAAGCGCCACAGGTCGTTGAGGCGGCCGAGCGTGATTGCGTCGGATGCCAGCCCGAAGCCGCCGTAGATCCAGATCCGGCCATCGTCGTCGGTGAATCCGACCGTTCCGTTGCGGCTGCCCGGCCCATTGGCCGGATCGGCCGTGCCCATGACGCCGTACACGCCGGACTGGTCGGTCAGATCGCTGCCGGACACCCAGGTCCACTCCTGCGCATCGGCAATGGAGCAATAGAGCAGGCCGGCAAGTAGTAAGCTGTGTAGCAGAAGA
>JAGQXA010001035.1 GCA_020436865.1 Saprospiraceae bacterium
ACCTATCTTCGGGCGGCCATTGACGGAGCTCAGCAGGAGGTTGCCCAGTTGGAGCGGAAGCTCGACCTGTTCAACGACGGCATGGCGTTGGTAGATATGTTGGTCGAGATCCAGATCGAGACGAGCGACCAGCTCAGCGAAGATCAGGTACGGTACAAGCAGCTTCAGTCGGCCTACGAGTCGAATTTCTCGGCCATTCATCTGGTCGAAGCCGCTACCGTGCCCATTATCAAATCGCGGCCTAAGCGCAGCATGCTGGTGTTGGCAGCTACGTTCATCGCCTTTATATTTTGCATCATGGGCGTGCTGCTGATCGATGCCTACCGCGATGTAAACTGGCGAGAGATCATCCATGCCCGGAAAGACTGATCGGCATATCACCTCCTGGTCGGCCGCCGGTCGCGACCGCACCTTTTTGGGGCTGGCCGTGATCGTCGTGCTAAGCTTGTTTGCCGGCATTGTCAGTAATTACTACTTCCTGGCGGGTATTCCTCTGGTCGTGATGTTAGGATATCTTACGCTGGTCGACTTCCGCCAGGTGTTCTACCTGCTCCTTTTCGTCATTCCCTTCTCTACCGAGGTGTATCTGCCGAACGGATTCGGCACCGATCTGCCTACCGAGCCCCTGATGGTGTTGCTCATGGGCGTGTTCCTGCTCTTTGCCTTCGGCCGGGGGCATAAACTTGATGGGGGTTTTCTGACCCATCCGATCACGCTTATCCTCCTGTTCCACATCCTGTGGATGGTGGCGACGACGATCACCTCCAGTTTCGTGTTTGTATCGGCGAAGTTCATTCTGGCAAAGCTGTGGTACGTGTTCACCTTCTTCTTTCTGGCGGGCTACTTGCTGAAAGACGAGGTCGACGTCCGGAAAATGATCTGGATCATTTTCATCCCTCTGGCCATCGCAGTCATGTATGTATTGGTGCGCCATGCCGGCTACGGCTTTTCGTTCAAGGATGTCAACCGGGTAATGAATCCGTTCTTCCGCAACCATGTGAACTATGCCTGTTTGTTGGCGCTCTTTTTTCCCTATCTCTGGTTTGCCCGGGGCTGGTACCGGCGCTGGTCGGCGACCTGGTGGCTCTTGAATTTTGGTATTGTGTTGCTGCTGGCGGGCATCCAGTTCTCGTACACCCGCGCAGCCTATGTGGCCTTGTTCATTGCTGCGGGCGCTTACCTGGTCGTTCGTTTGCGGCTGGTGAAAGTAGCCTTGCTGGCCGCTTTTCTGATACTGGCGGCAGGTGCGGTTTTTGTGACCCAGAAATACCGCTACATGGCCTTCGAGCCGGAGTACAAGAAAACGGTTACTCACTATAACTTCGACAATCTGATCGAGGCCACCTATAAGGGGGAGGATATTTCTACGATGGAGCGGGTATATCGCTGGATCGCCGGTATGCAGATGAACGAGGCCCGGCCATGGATGGGCTTTGGTCCGGGCAATTTCTACAACAACTATCGCTCGTACACGGTGTCGAGTTTCGAGACCTATGTGAGCGACAACCCCGAGCGTTCGGGCATTCACAGCTACTACCTCATGACCCTGGTCGAGCAGGGTTTTCCCGGCTTATTCCTTTTTCTGGCTCTGTGTTTCGCAGCGCTGATCAAAGGAGAGCAGGCATATCACCGCACAAAGTCCGTCGGTCGACGCCGGATCGTGATGATGGCGATGCTGTCGTTCATCATCATCGATGCCTTGTTGCTGATCAACGACATGGTCGAAACCGACAAGGTCGGGCCGTTCTTCTTTATGAACATGGCGTTGATCCTGAACGCAGACCTGGCCAACCGGGCGGAGCTTGCCGATCGGTAGGCTATCTGGCGCAGAAGCGGGTAAATTCCAGGGAAAGCAGCAGCGAATTACCCATGAAGTGCCGCTCCGGGTCGAGGCGCCGATAGTGTGCCTCCAGTAATCCTTCTTCTTTTTGCAGGAACTGGTAGATGGTGCGCATCACTTTGGTGAAGCGGGGCAGATCGTGCGTTTCAGGTATCTGGGCGCTCTTTAGCCGTCGTAGAGTTTGCCGGAAGGACTCGAAATCGTAGAGTGCGTATTGGTCGGGGTAGCGAAAGGCCAGGTAAAGGGCGATCATGCGGTAGTCGCCGTGGTAGTGGTTGTTTTCGACCGTGCGCGGGTGGGTTTCCCGGTAGGCGGCCATCAATTCGTCGCAATAGAACAGAAAGCGATCGATACGCCCTTCGAGGTCCTTCTCCTGTTGGTACAGATCGCGGAACATGATGCGTACCAGATCGGGTTGCAGTTCGATGAACTCGAGCATGCGTTGTTTGGGGCTAAACCCTTCGCTTTTCCAAAGCCGCCGCGACTGGCTATTGTCGAGCGATCGGTCGAACATACTGTGCAGGTCCTCCGCGTCCAGGTCCCAGTTTTCCTGAAAGATGCGCTGCGATTCCCAGGCGACGAGTTCGGAGAGATCGCCGGCCGCCAGATGGCCGGCGAAAGCAGTGATGTGATCCTGCAGAAGGCGTAGGTTCATGTCAATGAATTTAGCGGTCGGAACCGCTAGTAGCCTCGAACGAGGTAATGCTTGTCGTCGATCTGAAGCCAGCTGATAGTCCGGTTGCCGGTCAGATAGAGGTAGATCACCTCGGCTTTGGCGCTGTCGAATTCCAGTCGGTAGCGGTCGTCATCCGGCCCAGCCTGGGCGTCCTCCATTTCCACTACTTTCTTGATCGGATATTCCCAGGTTTTGTCTGCCCGGCCGCCATCGTCGTAAGTGAGAATGGATCGCAGCACGATCGTGTAAGTACGTTCTTCCTTGAACAGCTCGTCGAACGTAGCCGGATCGGCCAGCCGGAGGCTGTCGGCAAAGAGTTGCAGGGAATCGCCGGTGAGTTGCGGACCTTCCTCGCGCTTCTTGCGACCACTTTTCTTTTCCAGATACTGGACTTCTTCGACGAACGACACGCTTGTACTATCGTTGACCTGCAAGCGTTCCTGGATCTTGGGGTTCGAGTGGATGCGGAAGAAGGGAAAGAACTGCTTTCCCCAGAGTGAGTCGATCTGTTCGACGACGATCTCGCCCCGGTCGGTGAAATAAGGTTCTTCGATCGATTCGAGTTTTTCCGGTAGCCGGGCCTGATGGAAGATGATCTCCGGATCATCTGTCGAGCGCCGGAAAATGAGCGCCTCCACCTCGGCATAGCGGTTGAGGATGACCTTGAGGTGACCGGTGAGCAGGGCGTTGCGCGCGTTGACCGTCGTCAGCAGGTAGCCGTACTCGGTGGTGTTGATGTTGTTCAGTTGATAGACGCCCTGGATGTCGGATCCTTCGACGAACAACTTGCCGAGGGTGATCCCGAAGGAGTATTCGCCAGGCCGGAATTTCTCTTCGCTGACCCGTGGGATCTCGATGATCTCCGGCCGGAAATCATAGCCGATCAGGTCTTCTACATCGGGAAACCGGCGATCGCTGACGTAGGTGTAATCGCGTCGCAATTGTGCCTGCAAGGATGTTTGCAGCAGCAGGAGGCCGAGCGAGGCCGACCAAAGGTACTTTCGGAGCATAGAGGAGTGGTTGATTATTTGGCAATCTTTTGGTGGACGATCTCTAATACTTCGGCCTGCAGTTCGTCGGCGCGGGCCAGCAGTTGCTTGCCCGCCGCGAGCTTTTCCCCGACAAAGGCCTGATCCTCGAGGTCGGC
>JAGQXA010000330.1 GCA_020436865.1 Saprospiraceae bacterium
ACATTGCGGTTCTTGTCGACCTCCACGAAGATCTGATCGGTGGCCGGACAACCGTTGGCGTCGTAGGCGATGACCGTGTATAGCTGCGACTCCAGCGGCCGCACGACCGGCTCCAGCAGGTTGTTCTCGAATCGCAGGTAGATAGTCGGCGTCCACAGGATCGAATCGTCGAGGATCGGGAATTGCGAGATCAACAGATCGGGTTCCAGCACCGTGCTGTCGCCCAGTTCCACGATCACAGTTTCCGGATATTCCAACACGATCGGCGGCGGTTCGGGCAGGTTGATGGTCGTGTCTTTTGCACAACCCGACTGGTCGAAGATCTGGATCAGGTGCGAGCCGCCGCCAACCGGTATCTGCGTGCCGAGGGGCTGCGGGGAGGCATTGTCGACCGAGAACGAAAAGAACAGATTGGCCGTGCCGTTGCCGCCATAGGCGGTGTCGACCGTGATCACCGTCGAGGAATCGGCACAGGGGATCTCGGCGATCGGCGCCAGTTGGAAGAAGATCGCCGGCGGCTCATAGATGGTCGCCGTCAGCACATCTGAACAACCGAGGATGTCGGAAACCGTCACTGTGTACGTGCCCGGCAAGAGGCCGACAGCCATATTCGAGTTAGAGGGCGCCACGCCGCCGGCCCAGTTGTAGGTCAGCGTCGGACTGATATTGAGGTTGCCGCCCTGAGCGGTTACCGTCAGTACCCCGTCGGAGTCGCCGTTGCAGGTGACCGTGTCGATGGTGTTGAACTGATCCAGGAAGGCCACCAACGGATCCGGCTCGTCGATCGGAATGGTCGTCTGGAATTGGCATCCCTTGCTGTCGGTGATTGTCACCCCGTAGTTGCCGGGAGCCAGATTACTTGCGGTGGCGCCGGTTTGTAGGTTACTCCACTGGAAATTGTAGGGCGCCGTACCTCCCAGCGCCGAAACGGTGGCGCTGCCATCGGCGAAGCCGAAACAGGTCACGTCGTCGATCTCTACCTGATTTCCCAGCCTCAGAGTGTCGGGGAAGGGAATGAAAACAGAAGCATTCACGGTACAGGTGCCGTCGGAAACGATCAGCATCTGGTTGCCCTGGCACAACTGGCTGGCCGTACTGTTCATCACGCTGAACTCCGATTCGCCGGAAGGCCAGATAAAATTGAATACGCCGGCCGTGCCGTCGCTGTACATGGCGCTGGCCGTCGCCGTTCCGTCACAAGGCACGCCCTGGTTCTGGAAACAGCTTACCGAATCGATGGCCGTGAAGTCGACCACGATGCTGGGCGGATCCTCGACGAGCACGTCGACAGTCAGCGACGGGCAGTCGTTGGCATCCGTGATCGTGACCGAGTAATTGCCCGCCACCACATTGGCGCCGCCGATGGCCGAAATGCCGATCCCATCGAAAGCGTCGAGCGTCCAGTCGTAGAAATACGGACCGGTGCCGCCGCTGACGAATACGGAAACCGAACCGCCGCCATCGCCAGGACAGAGGGGCGAGGTCGTTTGAAAGTTATCGAGCACCAGCGGCGGCGGAGCTACTACGACGGCAGAATCGATCGCCACACAGGCGTCGGCGCCGGTCACCGTCACGAAATACAACCCGGGGCTCAGCCCGTTGATCGTCGTCACCGCCGGCCCGCTTTGTCCGCCGGTCCAGCTGTAATTGGCGATCGGCGCGCCGCCCGGCACGGCCACCACCGTCAAGGAGCCGTTGTTATCGCCGGCGCAGGCCAGCGTATCGTTATCGAGTTGCACGATCGCGGGCGGGGTGGGAATGTCGATCACGGCCATCACCGAATCCTGGCAGCCGTTTGCATCGGTCACCGTGAGCGTATAGCTGCCCGCCGACAGGCCGGTCGCCGTCGAATCGACTTGTCCGGCCACGCCCCAGTCATAGGCGTAGGGGAACACGCCACCGGTGACGGCTGCCGTCGCCGTTCCGTCGTTGCCCACGGCGCAGGTCTCGTCGGTCGATGCCAACAGCGTGGCGTCGAGCAGCGGCGGTTGGGTCAATTGATACGCGGTATCCGTCTGGCAACCCTGATCGTCGGTCAGGATGATCGTGTAATTTCCGGCGCAGAGGTTGTTGACCGTACTGGTGGTCAGGGTATTGACCGGACCCGGCGGCGGAATGGCCGGCACGCCGATCCAGGTGAAGACATAGGCGTTGGACACGCCGCCCACCGTGGCGGCCTCGACCGAGATCGAGCCGTCGCAAACGCCGTTGCAACTGATCTCGGTGAAGGTCGTCGCCGTGATGGTCAGGTCTTTTACATTCCCCAGGTCGATCTGGGTGGTATCGATACAGCCATTGCCATCGGTAACGATCACCGGATAGGTGGCGCTGGCCAGGTTGCTCACGGTGGAAGTCGTGCCGAAGTCGGTGACGCCGCCACCCACGGTCGGCCAGAAGATCTCATAATTGCCCATGGCATCGGGTGTGCCGCCGGAAACCGTCACCGTCAGGGCCCCGTCGCTCAGGCCGGAGCAGGTTGCGTCGGTCTGGCTGCTCACCGTGGCGTTGATGGCCGGCGTCTGCGGCAGGAAGGTCGAGCCGTTGGTCATACAGCCATTGGTATTATCGGTGATCGTGACCGAATAAAGCCCCGAAGCGACACCGCTGATGGTCTGGGTCATGCCATTATTGCTCCACATGAATTCGTACTGTGGACCCGGATTCTGGATGATCACGCTGTCGATCACGATGATGGCCGTGATGCTGCCGGTGCCCCCGTTGCAGAGAGCAGGGGTTTGATTGAAAATGACGTTGAGCGCCGGCCCCTGGTTGATCACGATGGTATCGAGGAAGTCGTTGGCCGGACCGTTATCGGTGATGGACACGGCGTACGAGCCCGGAGGCAGGTTCGTGCCGGTAAAAGAACCGCCCTGGGTGTTGATCAGGCCGGGGCCCTGGACCGGCCCACCGGTAATGTTCTGCCAGGTCAGTGAATACGGCGGCGTGCCGTCGTTGACCGTGGCGGTGAAGGTTCCGTCATTGGCGCCGGGGCAAGACACGTCCTCGATCATCAGATCGACGGTCAGTTCGTTCGCGGAGATGCACACCTGCCCATCCGTGCCGAAGAAACCGATCAGGCCCGTGCCATTCTGTACCACTTCGATGGCGACCGGGTCGCTGGAAAATTGCACCGGGCTACACTCGCCGATCTGCCCGATGACGTCGAAGCAGATCTCGAACATGACGGCCCCGTCGGGCAGAGAATTGCCGTTGAGGGTGGCGGTGGTCCACACGAAGTTCACGGCATTGCCCACGTTGAAGAAGTTACCTCCACTGAGGTTGGTAATGGAGGGGTTATACGCCTGGGTATTGGTGAAATCGAGAATGGCGTCGTCATAGACAATGGAAAACTGCAACCCGTCGATGTTGTTGAAGTTCTCGACCGTTACGGCCAGGCAAACGTTCTGGCCGGCGAAGGTCGAGATCGACGGCATGCTCATCGAAATGGCGTTACAGGCCGGCATGTCGATCTGAAAGGTCAGTCCGCAGCTCTTGCCGTCTTCCACGGTCACGTTATACAGGCCCGGTTGCGGCACGCTGATCGACACATTGTCGCCGTGGGTGGCCGGGCCGCTGGT
>JAGQXA010000331.1 GCA_020436865.1 Saprospiraceae bacterium
CCACCACCCGGGTACTGGCGGGTTTCTACGAACAATTGGCGGATGGACAGTCTAGAGTGGATGCTTTGCGGCAAGCGAAGCTAAACTATCTGGAGCAGGCGCCGGCGGCCGCCTTGCAATCGCCCTATTACTGGGCCGGATTGACCTTCTATGGGCAGGATGGAGAGATGGACATCTTTCCCGGCGCCTGGCCCTGGAAATGGCCTGTTGCCGGACTGCTGATCGCCGGAGGAGCGGCCTTCTTGCTCCGCCGACGTAAACTCTTTTTCCGCACTTCCTGATACAACCATCGATCTAGGGGGTAACAATTCTTTCCTTCCTGTGATCGGTAGCTGAATTCACCACTTAACGGCCGTTTTTCATCGGTTTCCCAGGGCGAATGCACCCGCGGGCAAGCCCCCTCTTCTTCATTTCCTAATTGTGCTCAGAAAACCTCGACATCATGAATCTTAAGCTGCTACCCCTTTTATTCCTGTTCGGCTGGTTTGGGACTACTAGTCCGGTCAGCCTTCTGAAAATGGAGTCTACAACGTCGAACCAGGGCCCGTCTTCCCTTTCGACCGTAAACGATTGCGATCTGCTCGACCTGAGCGTTTCCTTCGACGAACAGTTTCCGCTGGAGCAATGCTGCTGGACCATCAATCTGATCAACGACGGCAAGATCGAGTATGCCGTGGGCATTATGCTCGATAACCTCAATGGCGCCGAGCTGGCCTCCGTATCGGCAAATGGTGGCTGGACGACCCAGAATGTAACCGCCACGAGCGCCCTGATCTTTCCCGATGGCCCCTTCATTCAGCCCGGTTTTTACCCCCAGCAGATCGACTTCTGCCTGACGAACCGCACGGCTCTGCCGCAGTCGCTCGACATTTCCTGGCTCGCGCAAGGTCCGGTCGGCGAACTGATCCCGGTTTGCACGGAGCCGTTCTTCGCCGACTGTCCGCTTTCGCCGCCCCCGGCCTGTGAGCTGGATTGCCCGAACAATACCTACAACCTGGTGTTCAACGGCGATTTCGAAGCAGGCGACGTAGGGTTTACCTCCGATCTGCCGCAAAGCTGCACCTGTCTGGACGGCACCTACTGCGTGACCACCAATGCCAAACTGAAGTGCAACAACTCCATGTGGGATCCCGTACTGGCGCCCGGCAGTTCGGGGAATTACCTGGTGGTCGACGGCGACTTCGGCGCCAACGTATGGAGGCAGAACGTGCAGGTGAACAGTGGAACCGGCTACCGCTTCTCCTTCGATTTTTATCCCGACATTTCCGGCGACCCTTCCCCGACGCTGGAGGTCTACCTCAACGGCAGCCTGATCCTCGGTGGCATCGTCGGCACGCTGCACAGCTGGACCAACTTCTGTACGGATTGGACGGCCAACTTCACCGGCACGGCTACGCTCGAGATCCGGCAACAGAACAGTGCCGGTTACGACGACTACGGCATCGACAACATTCGCTTCGAGGCCTGCTGTGATCTGGCGGTTACCCTGCCTGATACCATCACAGTGTGCGAAAACGAGCCCGTGCAATTCCATCCGGTGGTCATCGATGCGGTCGGTCCGCTGACCTACTCCTGGGCGCCGGCGACCGGTCTGAGCGCCACGAACATCGAAGACCCCA
>JAGQXA010000037.1 GCA_020436865.1 Saprospiraceae bacterium
ACGCCGCGGTAGGCATTGAAGACGGAGTCGAAGATCAACGCCTGCAGCGGGGCGTCGGCCTCGCCCCCCGGCTCGGGGATGCGGTCGATGATGGCCGACATGATCTCCGGTACGCCCTGTCCGGTGCGGCCGCTGGCCAGGATGATCTCTTCGCGCCGACAGCCGATCAGGTCGATGATCTGGTCGGCCACCTCGTCGATCATGGCGCTTTCCATGTCGATCTTGTTCAGGATGGGGATGATCTCCAGGTCGTGCTCGATGGCCAGGTAGAGGTTGGAGATGGTCTGTGCCTGAATGCCCTGCGTGGCGTCGACCAGCAACAGGGCGCCTTCGCAGGCGGCAATGGCGCGCGACACTTCATAGGAAAAGTCGACGTGGCCGGGCGTATCGATGAGGTTGAAGACGTATTTCTGGCCGTCGGTATGGTCGTAGTCCATCTGGACTGCGTGACTTTTGATGGTGATGCCCCTCTCCCGCTCGAGGTCCATATCGTCCAGCGCCTGATCCTGCATATCCCGGTCGGAGATGGTCTTGGTGTACTCCAGCAACCGGTCGGCGAGCGTGCTTTTCCCGTGATCAATATGGGCAATGATGCAAAAATTCCGGATTCTTTTCATAGAGCGCAAATATACGCCTTTTTAACATGCCCGGATATCTTTGGTTGATCCTTGCCGGCGCTTTTCCGCCGGTCCGTTACTTTTCCCGTTTTTCCCATTAATAAGGTAGGATCGATGACGCGGGTCCGGGGACCCCGTATAGCGAACAGCGTTTGGGTCGGGAGACCCAAACCCAGCAAAAATGTCCGAATGCCATTCGGACCAACATCCAAAAACCAACATCCAACAGCTATGAAAACCATTCTCCAAGCCTTCCTCCTTCTCTTAGCCTTCGACCTCTCCGCCCAGGCCCCCGCCGTACTCGACTCCTCGGCGGTCGTGTTTGCCGCTCAGGTGCACTTCGATTTCGGTCGCCACGAACTGCGGCCGGAGGCCGATAGCGCCCTGACGCAGGTGGTCGAGCAGTTCGGCGGAAAGGGGAACCACTTCATCCGGATCACCGCGCATACCGATTCGGTCGGTTCCCAGGCGGCGAACCTAGAGCTCTCACAGCGGCGCGCCACCTCCGTGGCGGCGTATTTGACGGGTCACGGCGTGTTGGCCGAGCAGATCGAAGCCATCGAAAAGTATGGGGAAAGCCGCCCGGCTGCCAGCAACCGGACCGACGAAGGGCGACAACTGAATCGCCGGGCCACGGTGGAGGTGCGCCGGCGGCTGCCGATGACCTGGATGGAAGGCAGAGTGGTCGATCAGGAGACCGGGGAAGGCATCGACGCCCAGGTGGTCGTGCGTTCGAAAGAAAGCAGCGACTCGACCCGGACCGATAGTATCGGACGGTTCCGGGCGCGGGTGCCCGACCAGACCGTGATCGGCCTCGATGTGTTTGCGGAAGGGTATTTTTTCGAAACCCAGATGCTCAAGAGCAATGCCCTCAAACCGATCGAGCTGAAGGTGGAACTGCCCCGGGCGGTGGCCGGCAAGACCGTTGCTTTGAAGAACTTCTATTTTGTGGGGAACATGGCCGTTCTGCTCGAACGCTCGGAGCCCGAATTGCCGAAGCTGCTCAAGTTCATGCAGCTGAACCCCAAGATAAAGATCGAGATCGCCGGCCATATCAATTTGCCGAACAGTCCACTGGTCAAGGAAGACACCTGGCACTACCGCCTATCGGTCAACCGGGCCAAGATGGTCTACGACTATCTGGTCGAACAGGGCGTTCAGCCCGAACGGATCGAATACAAAGGCTACGGGAATTGGGAAATGCGCTTTCCGTTCGCCGTCAACGAACGCGAGCAGGAGCTGAACCGGCGGGTGGAGATCAAAGTGCTGGGCACCGATTCGGTGATCAGCCGGCCGGAACCGCTACCGGCGGAAGGCGGCTAAAAACAAAAGCGAACAAAATAGAAAAGGCTGTTGCCAGGGTGGGCAACAGCCTTTTTTCTTGAAAAGTAGTGTTGTGTTTTTGCTGATTGGGCCGAAACTCTTGTTTTGGCTTGTTGATACAAAGATCAGGGGAAATGCTTTAGTATTTTCGGACAATTTTGCTAATTTGTCTTTTATAAAATATGCAAAATTTTAATTACATATTTTTCATCAATTGATTATCAAATAGTTAATTGATATAATATTTTAGAAATGTCCTTGAAGCTTTCTGGCGCCAAGTTATTTTCCTTGCTTTCGAAGGTCGATCTGCAGGAGTGGGACGCCCTCGAGTATTTCGTGGCCGGCCGCGTTTCTGCCGAAAGGTTCGGGCCTTTGCAGGCTTTGTTGGGATACTGCCGGCAGTGGCATCCCGATTTTCCCGCCGAGCGGATGCGCAAGGACGATCTCCACCGGCTGATCTACCCCGGAAAGGCGTATCGCGAAAAGCGCATCCGGCAGTTGTTTTCCGATCTGTCCGGGCTGACGGAAGCCTTCTTTGCGGTGCAGGTTGCGCTGCAGCAGGAGGAATGGCAGGAACGCCTGTTGTTGGAAGGACTGGCGGCCCGGAAATTGGACTCGCACTTCTTGCAGCGTTCGCAGCGGCGCATTGCACGCAGGCAGGCCGAAGCGGTGCAAGGGCCGGAGCACTACCGGGCCATGTACGAAGACCTGCAGCGGCAAACCGCGCACCGTTTCGTGGTCGACTACGCGGCCGCCGTGGCCAATGCCGATCGGGCCCAACAGTATTTCGATCAGTGGTTTGTGCTGGTCAAGCTCCGTTATTACTGCGATTGGTTTTCGCGAAAGCGGTTTCTCTCCGGACAAAAAGAGCTGCCGTTGTTCGAGTCGGTCTGGGAGTACCTGGAAACCGAACTGCGCGAACGGGGTTTTCTATTTGACCTCTACTATCTTCTGCTGCGGTTGCTGCGGGACGACGAGCGCTCGCTCTTCCCGGAAATACGCGATCGCCTTTGGGCGCATCAGCCCGAGATGGAGGAGGCCGACCAGCGGATCGTATTGCAGTGTCTGTTGAACTATTGTTTGAGGATGGTGCAGCAACTGGGAGGCACTTACGTGCGAACGAGCTGGGAATTATACCGCTTCGGGATCGAGAAGAAGATCCTGATCGTCGACGGCCGGCTGACCGATCTGACCTTTACCAACATCGTGGTGAACGGCGCCGACCTGAAGGAGTTCGCCTGGACGTGGGAGTTCGTCGAGCGCTATGCCGGGTGCCTGGACCCGGAGGTACGGCAAACGGCGGTGGCTCTGGCCCGGGCGTATTTGCATTACAAGCAAGACCAGTTCGACGAGGTGGTCGGTTTGCTTCGCGATGTCGAGTACATGGCCGATTCCTACAAGATCCGCGGGCGGTCGTTGCTGTTGCGCACCTATTACGAACTGTTTTGCCGGCAGGGGAACTACCCCCTGGAACTGTTTTCCCATCTGGAGGCATTCCGCCGTTTCCTGCAACGCAATCGCGTATTGACGGATGCGCGCAAGGCCGGCTACCTGCAGCTGATCTCGCTACTGCGCCGCATGGTGCGCCTGCAAATGCGGGAATACCGCGGCCATCGAGCCTGGGAGAAACTCGCAGCGGAAGTACAGGCCTCGCCTGGCGTAGTCGCGCAGCCCTGGTTGCTGGAGAAGATCGCCATAGCCAGAGGGACGGGGTCACCTGGCAAGTAGCGGCCCCGGCCCTCGGCGGCTAGGCGTCGATCGGCGCGATCCGGGATGGTTTAGAG
The DNA here is from genome assembly GCA_020436865.1 of Saprospiraceae bacterium. Taxonomy (GTDB): domain Bacteria; phylum Bacteroidota; class Bacteroidia; order Chitinophagales; family Saprospiraceae; genus JAGQXA01. The sequence continues at coordinate 3,725 of JAGQXA010000037.1, forward strand.
GTCGAGAAAGTCTTCAATGATGATGCTCCCCCCTTTGATCTTCGTTTGGTCTTCCGTTCTAATGGCTGCAGATTGGAATTGATCGAGTTGCTTGGAGTTGTGCTTGGTCATGAGTCTAAATGTTTAGGTTATGGTAATAGAAGGAATGCCGAACGAGGAGGTGATTCGGAAACGGCGATAGGGGGCCGGTCTTTGGATTGGGTGTATTAGCTGTGTGGGCCGGTTAGCGTTCGCTCCGGCAAAAGAGAAGGGTATTGCGTTCCCGGTGGTGAAAGAGGCGGTATAATTTGTTGGATATTGCTTCCTCTGGGGGGAAGAGGAGGAAGCGGGCTTCCTAAGAATGGGAGTTCTTAGTGTGTGTTTGACAAAAATAGGTGTAAATGACATTCCTTGCATGAAATCGGGCCTGAAGTGCCGCCTTTATCCGGGAAATGTCAAATACCTTGCCAACTCGGCAGTCAATTCGGCATCCGGTCCGGAGGAAAGGAGGGGAACGCCATTTGCTTTTGTGCGAACAGCAGATTTTTAGCCGGATTCCTGACCGGAATCCGTGCAAACCTCTTAGCTTTGGAACTTATTCTCCATTTGAAATCGCTACTTCCATGATGAAAAGATGCCTTTCTCTGCTGTTGTTGTCTTCCCTGGCCTTCTTCATTGCCTGCCAAAGCGAGCCCGCCGATCCCTGGCAACCGCTCGACCTGCTGCCGCACGGTATTCCCGTCAAGGTGTTGGCGCCCGACAGCGCCAAGGTGAAGACGACCGACTACGGTTACGGCTTGCTGGATGTGACCGTGACCAAAATGCCGCACTATGCCATCCAGATCCTGGCGTCGGATGCGATGACCAACGACCTGGCCGCCGTCAAGGCCGAGCAGCTGGCCGAACTGAAGAAACGACCCGAGTTCACCCAGGTGCTGAAGGATGAGGATAACGGATTTGTCTACGAACTCCGCCTGGATTCCACCCGCAACAACTACGGCTTCCGCTATGTGCGGCTCCAAGGCGACAAGGAATACGTTTTCCAAACAGGGCTGATGGGCGTCTTTACGCAAGAAGACGTCGAGCGCATGTACGAAGCCGTACAGGATAAGAAGTGATCGCGAACTGAGTACGACGACCGGAAAACGAAAAAAGCCTTCCCCGCGGGGAAGGCTTTTTGTTTAGATCGTGCATGCCTTTATCGGTTTTCAGGCTTTGGGAACAATTTCGTAACGAAATAATAGCACGATCAGCAGAAGGACAGTTAGGATGATCATGGGACTCGCATTTTAGGTGATGGAATCTGAAAAATGGGAATATGGATACGTTTTGGATATGTTTTCCTAAAATGTCTGCTCAAAAATAGGTTATTCCGGCCTCTTTTGCAACTATTTGGCGTTCCGGGCGGGCGCAAAAAAAAGTGCCGTCGGGAAAACGGCACTTTTTTGTCGGGCTTGCGGGAGCTTAAAAAGTGGAAGCGCCCACATTGGCCTTGTTGTAGAGTTCGGTTACCTCCTCCCAGTTGATCACATTGAAGAAGGCGTCGACGTATTCGGGACGGCGATTCTGGTAGTTCAGATAGTAGGCGTGCTCCCAGACATCGAGGCCGAGAATCGGCTTGCCGTCGAAGTTATTGACGTCCATCAGCGGATTATCCTGATTCG
>JAGQXA010000038.1 GCA_020436865.1 Saprospiraceae bacterium
ACTGCCGCTTCGCGAGTTGGGCATCCTGGCTAATCTCGCCGGAGGGCAGGTCTGCGAAAAGATCGGAGTGGTGCCGGTCGACCGAAGTCTGCTTCTCGAGGAATTCCAGCTGCAAAAGCACTGAGTCGGGCCTGACCGGAAAATGTTGGATGAGCGACGAAGCAGGACAAATCGCTTGGGAGTACCGAAGAATTTTCCGATAATAGTCATTGCCTTCCTTTCTTCGTGCCTGGGTTACGCGGAAATCAGAAACGTTATGGAACGACGACTACTCCTATTGTGGCTGCTCGGCTCGTTGCCACAGTTCTCGAATGCCCAATTGCCCTTTTACGAGGAGCACTTCGACCAGACCAGCTTCCCAACGGGTTGGACCACCGACGACCACAGCGCCAATCCGGCCGACCTACACGTGCTTTGGGAGGTCTGCCAGGATCCGTCAACCTGCCCGCCGGGCACCGACGACGATCTTCCCGCGCAATTCGACCCCGACTACTTCAATGCCCCGACCTATGCCGGCGGTTATGTCTTCGTCGATTCCGATAAAGCGAATATTCCCACCGGCGCCGCCGATCACATCAGCGTGCTCACCAGCGCGGCGATCGACTGCAGCGCTCAAAGCCAGGTGTTCGCACGCTTTTATTCGGTTATCGGCACCTATCAGTCGCCGGCCTTCGAAGGGGCCGTGCTGCTGGTCAGTTCCGACAGCATGATCTGGACGGAATTCAAACTTTACCCCGACCTGGGCCTGCCGACGCAGAAAGCACAGTTCAGCACCAACCCCGCGCCGGTTACGGTAGACATCAGTTCGGTGGCCGCCGGCGAAGCTACGGTGTACCTGCGCTGGCAGTGGACCGGCAAAGCCGAGCGCAGCTGGTGCATCGACGACCTCGAGCTCTTTTCGGAAGCTCCGCACCTGTACCGTGCAGTATGGGGGCATTTGCCCGGACAAGGCGATTTCAACGGCGGAATGAACGGCTGGACCGTCCAAACGATCACCCCTCCGGGACAAGGATGGACCTGGGAGCCAAGCGGCTATATCGGCAATGCTCTTACCGCCCCCGACGGTTACTATATCGCGTCGCCGACCGCCTGCAACGGGGCGATGGTCATCAATACCGACTACTATTACACCGGCGGCGAAGAGGTGCCGCCCTTTCCCCCACCCCTCTATATCTCCGAGCTGATCTCGCCGACCATCGACCTGTCGGCGGTCGGCCAGAAATTGTCGCTGCGCTTCTCCCAGATCGTATCGCCGGCCCAAAAAGCGCCCAGCTATCCCTACCAGACCTCCTTTGCCTATAGCATCGACGATGGCCAGACCTGGAGCCCGCTGGAGGACGCCAACCCCTACGTGCCGATCAACTCCGACTGGACCCCCAGCGTTCGCGTCTTCCCGCTCCCCGACTCGCTGGCCGGAAAGCCGGAGGTCCGGCTCAAGTTCGTACACGCCGGCACAGTGTTCGGCTGGGCCATCGACGATGTGGTCATCTACGCCCGCGAACGCCACAACCTCGATCTTAAGCGAAATTTCTACGCGATCGCCCCCAATGCGCTGACGCCGGCGACCATGATCGATTCCGTCCATTTTATGGTCGATATCGAAAATATCGGCCAGGACACCCAGACGCAGGTCATGTGTTTCATCCGGATCGTCGACGAAGGCAGCGGATCGGCGGTCTTTCTCGACTCTTTATCACTCGGCTCCCTGGCCCCCAATGCCCTCGCCGAGAACCAGATCTTTGCCAGAGCTTTTCTGCCGGAGGCAGAGCCTGCCGACTATCGGGCAACCTACTATCTGCGGGCAGACTCGACCGATCAATTTCCGGCGAACGATACCTTGCACTGGTCGTTCTCCATCACGGATTCGCTCCTGGCCAAGGAGAGCCAGGCGACCAGCGCCTTTAAGCCGGTCGGCATTTCCAACTACACCTACGGCAACTGCTACTACATTCCCCCGAACACCGATCTGGGCGCCTGCAAGCTCACCTTTGGCGGCCGCACCCAGAACCCATCCGATCTGGGCGGGCTGAAGGTCAACCTCATTCTCTACCATTGGGTGAACGGCGATGTGAACGGCGACCTGAAGGCCAACAGCGACGAGATCGTACAAGTGGCCACCAATGAGTTCACCTTCGAAGGCGACGAGAACTTCGAACTCGTCACGCAGTACATCAATTTCGATTCTTCGACGGTGGCCCTGGCGCCCGATTCCTACTATTTTGCCGTGGTCCGGTACGAAATCCAGAATGGCATCGATTACTTTACCTACGTTAACGAAGACAACGACTACCAAGCCACCTTTTTTCTGTATGACCTCCTCGACAAGCCCCGTTACTTCACCATGCTGGATCTGGAAAATCAGGATGAATACAACATCATCGGCCTCGGCGATTCCGGCTTCGATCAGGTGCCGGTCGTACGCCTGCACCTCTGCATGCTCTCCGACGATCGCGAACTGCCGTATGAGAGGGCCGATCTGATCCTGAGTCCCAACCCCGCTACCGACGAGCTCCGCTGGGAGCTTCCGCAGCAGGGACTGCGTGGACCGGCCCTCCTGTCGATCCACGACTCCAACGGACGAACGCTCCGCTGGCAACGACTCTCCGGCCCGCTTCCTGCAGCGCAGTGGATCGACCTGCGCGACCTTCCGAACGGCCAGTATTTCCTGGAAATCAGGCTTACTGACGGCAAACTGACAAAATCCTTCACCATCCTGAGGCCCTGACTACCCATTTGGGGGGAGGGCGACCCCATGGAAGAACGTAACTTGTGGAATATCAGAAATCACCCACTAAAATCACTCACCTCATGAAGGAATTTATGACAAAACGGGCGCTCTACCTGCTGCTGGCGGTTTGGTCGCCCATCATCCTGACGGCCCAGGCCGTCGTCTGGGAGGAACAGTTCGACGGCGGTCCCAACGGATGGACCTCCACCTCCCTGTCGCCCAACGATACCAGTGTCTGGAAATGGAACGCCACCGGCTACGTCGGCGATGGCGCTTTTCTGGACGACGGCCTGTCGATCGATTCGCCCAGTGGGGCGAACGGCGCGATGGTCTACAATGCCGACTACTACACCACGCTCGGCGATCCCGATAACATCCCGCAGGGCGATCCCGACACCTATCCCAAGTATTTCGCCGAACTGATCTCCCCGCCGATCGATCTCTCAGCTGTAACTTCCCCCTTGTCGTTGCGCTTCACCCAACTCGTCGCTTTTCTGAATGCCTCTCCCGACGCTGCGTTCCAGGCTTCCTTCGCCTGGAGCACCGATGGCGGCATGAGCTGGAGCGAGGAAGTCGATGCCGTAGCCGGGAAGGAGATCAACACGCTTTACAACAACGACACTCAGCTTTTTCCGATCCCGGGACTGTCCGGCGAGCCCGATGTACGGCTGCGCTTCACCTGGAGTAGCGACTTCTATTGCTGGGTGATCGACGACATTCAGCTGGTCGAACGGCCACCGCACGATATGCAGGTCAATGACAACTGGTACGCCATTCCGCCGAATCTGCAGACGCCCTACACACAGGTCGAGCCCTTCGGCTTCCTTTGTGATATTGAAAATGTGGGCGGTCAGCCGCAAACCAATGTGAATCTCAATGTGACGATCAAAGACGACGGAGGGTCTACCGTCTACTCGGGCGATCAGCCCTACGGCACGATCGGGATCGACTCGCTGGCGGAGAACGTTTCCTTCGGCGAATTCACTCCGGCGCCGGAACCGAGTCCGTATGACGGCGTCTACACCGTGTCGGCCGATTCCGCCGATGTGAATCCCGACAACAATTCGGTCGAGTTCTCCTTTGGCGTATCCGATTCGACCTTCTCCAAGGAGAATGGCGGCACCCGGCCCATCTACCCGGCCCTTAACAACTGGGATGCCACCGAGCCCCGCAGCTGGGCCTACGGCAACCATTTTCACGTCGTAAACGGAGAAGACATCTACGCCAACTCGGCCACCTTTGCCATCGACATCCCCAACGGCTCGACAGCCGGCGGTCAGACCCTACAGGTCATGCTCTACGAATGGAACGACCTGAACGAAGACACCAATGCAGATCCTGACGAGCGCAGTCTGGTGGCTTTGCACGTCTACGTGATCGACGGTTCGGAGGACTACGACGAGGAGATCACCGTGCCGCTCACCGACCTGATCACCGGTAGTTCCGTAGCCTTGAAAGACGATACCGACTATATCCTGTGCCTGGAGTTCATCACCGAAGACGATTCGCGGGTAGAATTTGCCGTCAGCGACGAGCGTGACTATGGCGCGATGGTGCTGAACAGCCTGCAGCAGGACCGCCCGCGCTTTGCCGGCATGCTGGGCATCGCCGGATCGCTCGAAGACGAGCCCTATAGTTCGCTCGGGTTCGGCCGCAATTTTGTGCCGGTCGTCCGACTGAACATCGGCGAAGAACCTTTGTTTTCCAGTACAAAGGACGAACTGGACCCGGCCACG
>JAGQXA010000332.1 GCA_020436865.1 Saprospiraceae bacterium
GGGCAGGTAGGCCGTACCTCCACCGTTGGGTTGAGTGTAGTAAGCTGCATCGCCCGGAATATTCATTCCGGTGATCGGCGGCAACACGACGCTGCCGCAGCCCTCCAGGTCGCCCGGATCGTCGATCGCCGGAGCCTGATTGTAGACAAAGACGACCTGATTGCCCAAACCGATGAAATCGGAGCATCCGTTCGGACAGGTAAGCGACGAGATATAAAAGATCGTCGTATCGGTGATAGTGAACGGCAGCGGGCCGCCGGTATAGTCCATCACGTTGAACGTTTGAAAACCCGACTGCGAATTGCCGTATGTCAGCACAAAATCGTAGCCCTGCGGGGGCGGATTCTGAAAAAAGACGTACAGGTTGACCACCTCATTAGGGGTCATGTCGTCTTCGCAGATCTCGCACACGCTCTGCGAACCGGCCGGGTTGCAGGCGAGCACCGGCGGCATGACGTTACAGGTATTGATGGTAAGCGTCACGGCCACCGGAAAGGAATTGCACCCACCGACGGTCACCACTGCATAAACGTTAGAGGTTACGGGCGTGGCGTAGCTCGACGGATTGTTGATTGGCACATTGGCATTGGGATCCAGATACCAGCTGACCGGAGCGCCGGAGCCGCCATTGACGATCGAGTTGAGGGTAGTCAGGTCGAAAATGGCGGCCGGGCCGGTCAGGCAGGCCTGATCGCTTGCCGTAAAGGCTTGCGGAGCTGCCGTGACGCTCACCTGTATCGTATTCGGAAGGGCACATTGCCCGGGCGCCGGGGTGAAGGTCAGGGTAAAGGTACCCGGACCGGCCAGGGTCGGATTGAACTGATTGGCGCTGACGCCTACGCCCGACCAGGTTCCCGACACTCCCGACTGCACATTGCCCAGGGGCACGGAGGCGCCGGTCTGGCAGAAGGTCGTTTGCGGGATGTTCAAGGCAGGCGCCTGCGGCAGGATCCCTTGTACCAGGATGTCGTCGAAGGTATAAGTCTCGTTTCCGAATTTGTTGGCGGCAAAAATGCGGATCACCAGCGTATTCCCCATCAGGCCGGTCACGCTGACCGGCCCAATGCCGTTATCGCCACAGAAGTAGGCCGCCTGGAAGGTAGTGCCGTCGAGATCGTATTCGATCACCATCTGATCGTGAAAGTCGTCGGTAGCCGTAACTCCCGTACAGCCCCAAAGCGGCATTCCGGCACTGAGGCACTCCAGGTCGCCCGAAGAGCCCGTATTCATTGAAAACTCAACGGTACAATACCCGGAAATATTGATGGGCACGGTTTCGAAACTGTTGTCGTTGCCTCCGCCGGCCGGCGAACAACAGGGGGCCCCTTCCACCTCGTTGACGACAAACTGTCCGCCGAACACCCCGAACTGGTTCCCGATATTCAAGCCCGGATCGTCGCAGTCGGTCCCGGTCGACGTCCACAGGCCCGGCGCATTCATCGTTCCCGGCGCATAGCCGGAAAAATCTTCGGACCAGATGGTCACCTGTGCGTAGGATGGGATCGCAAGAGCAAGGGAAAAGAGTACGGCCCACAAAGGGCGGAGATTTATGTGTGCCATGGCGGGGTTTGTTTACGAAAAAGCCTCGTCGGCAGATGGCCACTCAAAAGTAGAGAAAAGGGAGAGAATTTGGGGAATTGGGGGATTGGTTTGTTCGTTTGTTAGGGGATTGGTTTATTAGGGGATTGGTTTGTTGGGGGATTGGTTTGTTGGGGGATTAGGTCCTTTGATACTGGATACTGGACGCTGGATGCTGGATACCCGCATTACCGATCCCTTGCTCCCCCGCCCGCCATAGCCCTGGCGGAGGCGGGCCTTCGCGCCAGCGAAGCTGCCCCCTGGCACCCCTGCAACCTTTGTCACCTCTGTATCCTTTGTACCCTCTGTATCCTTTGTACCCTTTTCACCCAATCTTCCTAATGACCGGATTAAACGCCTTCGAGGCCACGACCACTTTATTTCCCAGGCTGAGCTCTTTGGCCTCGTCCTCGTCGACGACCACCTTCACCAGTTCGCTTCCGACCAGGATGGCGAGGATCACCAGAAAATCCTGTTTGTCCAGGCCGACTATCTCACCGGTGAATTGGAATTTTCCGCTCAGTTCCTGGTAAGCGAACACCTCGGCGGGCGTGCCTTGCCGCACGATCCGGCCGTGATCGATTTCGAGGAGGTGATCGGCCATTTTGAGGATCTCGGCAATGTCGTGGCTGATCAGCAAGGTGCTGAGTCCGAACTCGCGATGCACCTGCAGGATGTGCTGTTGCAACTTCACCCGCATCTCGTGGTCGAGGGCCGAAAGGGGCTCGTCGAGCAACAACAGTTGCGGGCGCTGCACCAGGGCCCGGGCCAGCGCGACGCGCTGCCGTTGTCCGCCGGAAAGGGTATCGGGCTTTCGGTCCTGCAGGGCGCCGAGTTCGACGATCTCGATGAGGTCGGCGACGATCTTGCGGTCCTGCCCCTTTTCCAGAGCAAACAGCAGGTTTTCCTTCACACTCATGTTCGGGAACAGGGCATAATCTTGAAATACCAGTCCCACCTTGCGCTTCTGCGGAGGCAGGGAAATGCCCTTTGCCGTGTCCAGCCAGGTCGTGCCGCCAACGACGATCCGCCCCTCCTCGGGCGCCAGCAGGCCGGCCAGGATGCGGAGCAGGGAAGTCTTTCCAGCCCCCGATTTTCCGTAAAGGGCGATCAGCTTTCCGGGCTCGAGTTCGA
>JAGQXA010000333.1 GCA_020436865.1 Saprospiraceae bacterium
CGGGAACTGGCCGGACTTTACACGCGGATGGGCCAAACCGGCGAAGCCCAGTTCCATCTGAGAAAAGCCGCCCGCACCAACTCCCGGCATCCCGAGCTGGTGAGCCTGCAAAGCGAACTGGGGGTGGATCGCCTTTCGGCAAATTGAATTGCTAAGAGATAGCGTTCGGACCGCCCGAGCGGTCCGAACGCAGCGAATAGCACCCGTTTTGGTTGAACCGGAAGCAGAAGGTAGGGCTCCGCGCCCAGCCCTTCTGCCCGGAACCAAGCCAGGCGGAGCTGTGCCCCGAACCAACGGAGAATACTATTTCCAAACCTAATTTCTATCATCAAAATCAACGTCATGAAATCGCATTACCAGCAACTGTTCTCCCTGTGGAGAAAGCTTGCACCACTACTGCTCTTTGGCTTGTTCGGACTGTCTTTGGCGGCTTCCAGCCACCGGGAAGCGCCGCTGATCGCAAACGACCCCCTGGCCGACAACACCGATCTGTATGCCTTCCGCAGCCCGGACAATCCCAACACGATCACCATCATCGCCAACTACATCCCGGCGGAGCTGCCCTTCGGCGGACCGAACTATTACACCTTCGGCGAGAACATCCGCTACGAGATCCACATCGACAACGATGCGGCCGTGCCGGGCGACGAGATCGTGTACCGTTTTACCTTCCAGCGGATCAACGAAGATCCGACCACTTTCTTCAACATTCGCCTGGGAGTGCAGAACCTGAAGACCACCTACACGCTCGAGCGCAGCATCGACGGGGGCATGAGCTTCCAGACGATCGTCACGAACGGCATCGTGCCGCCGCCGAATATCGGTCCGCGATCGATCGAATCGGGGGTCGGACTGAACACGACCTACGACCAACTTCTCAACGACGCCATCACCGGCGCTTCGACGGGAGAAATGGTGTACTGCGGTCCGGCCGACGATCCCTTCTTCGTCGACCTCGGCGGCATCTTCGACCTGGGCGACGCGCCCCGCCAGAACGGCGAATCGCGCGATGGCCTGGCTTACTACAACGTGCACTCGATCGCCATCCAGATCCCGATCGACGTCTTGCTTAAGGCAGGCGCTCCGGCCACGCCCACCAGCATCCTCGATCCCGACTACGTGATCGGCGTATGGGCCTCGGCCAGCCGGAGGATGGTGCGCACCCTATCGGACGAGGGCCTGCCGCCCAACGATTCCGGCGACTGGGTACAGGTTTCGCGACTGGGCATGCCGCTGACCAATGAGGCCGTCATTCCCGTCGGCCAGAAAGACTTCTGGAACCGCCTCACGCCCTACGACGAGCTCGGCGAAACATCGCTCGACGAGTATTTCTACAACCCGGAACTGGCCCTGTACATGGACGACGACCTCTTCGGCGCAGCCGTGCCGGCCTTCGCTCCCTTGCGCATCCAGCGCAACTCGCTGCAGGCTTTCGATTTCGGCAACGGACAGGACGGCCTCTATGGGCTGAAAGGTAGTCCGGCCCTCGACGGCACCGCCCTCGACGACGCGGTGTTCGGCACGCTACTGCTGCCGGCGCCCGGCAAACCGCGAGCGGTCGACCTCTGGCCGGCCTTCCATACCGGCGTGCCCAACCTGCGGCCCTACCAACTGGCTACGGGTAAAGGCGGCGATCCGCTCGCCGAAGGCAAACCCTTCATCCACAACTTCCTGCCGAATGGCGGCGACATGCTGCGCCTGAACATGGCCGTGCCGGTCACCGACCGCGACGATCCGAATTTCAGCTCGCTCGGATTGGTGCAAGCCGCCGTACTCGGGCTGACCACGGCGCCCTACAACAGCACGGCAGATCTCGAATTTATCCCCAACATGGATGGATTTCCGAACGGCCGCCGGCTGGAGGACGACGTGACCCTGATCGAGTTGCAGGCCGTGAGCGGAGTCGTACTGGCTGCCGTAGGCCTGTGGTACGACGACTATACCGCCGGCGACCCCAACCCGGTCACGACCGACCTGCTCGACGTGCTCTCGTACCGCACCGGCGTCAACCGGAACGACCGGGAATTTCGCGACAGCTTTCCTTATGTCGCGGCGCCCTGGCGGGGTACGGACGTGACCATGGCCGACCAATAATTCCTTCATTCAAAACTCCTCGACATGAAAAATAGAACCTTTTCCCAATGGCTCTTCGCCGCTCTGCTTCTGCTCGCTACGGCGACGGCAGCCCTGGCTTCCAGCCACCGCGAAGCGCCTCTGATCGCCAACGATCCGTTGGCCGACAATACCGACCTGTACGCCTTCCGCAGTCCGGACAACCCGGACATGATCACCATCATCGC
>JAGQXA010001036.1 GCA_020436865.1 Saprospiraceae bacterium
ATTTCGTCGGGCAATGCGGACTCATCACCCAAACGGTCGACGAACAGGAAGTGCTCGAGATCGGCTACCACCTGCTCCCTGACTACTGGGGAAAGGGTTACGCTACCGAGGCAGCCCGCTTTTTCCGACAGTACGCTTTTTCCAGGAAACTGGCCGACCGCCTCGTCTCGATCATCCATATCGACAACGTGCCTTCGCAGCGGGTCGCCGAGCGAAATGGCATGCGTCGTGGCCGGCAAACCGACTTCAGGGGAATACCCGTTTTCATTTACCATACCGAAGACCCCTCTATTCCGACAACACGATGAAAAAACGTCTTCTTTTCTTGAAAAAGCACCTGCTTGCCGGCCTTCTGATCATTTCCGGGATCGGCGCAATAGCCCAAAAGCCCCCGACGATCTACCAATCGCTCGGCCTGCAGCCGAACGGCTGTCTGTTGCCTGCCGCCGAAGTAGCCGCTTCCCAACAGGCTGTTTTTGCCGTCGAAGTACCAAAACCGCCCACTCCCGGCAATAGCGCCGGAGAAGATCCGGTCGAAGCGCTGCAAGCGCTGATCGATAGCGGACGGCCGTTTTTCGCAAACGCCGTTCCGCTCCTGCCACCCACCGTTCTTCCGCTAAAAGACGGTGGCAGCTGCTTTTTGGACCATGGCCACTGGGGAGTGCGTAACGCTGTGGGAACGGCCATCCTCAAACCGACCTTCGACCGGGTGCTGGTCGATACGGCCTATGCCGGATTCGTGGGCTACCGCGAAGATCGCTGCAATTATTATGCAGCCGACGGCCGGAAGCAACTGAAGGCCGACTACTTCCACGTGCGACCGACGCCGACAGGCGATTTCATCGTACAAACCGAAAAGGGCTTCGGCATCCTACGTTCCGACGGCCGGTATCTCCTCGAACCGGGCTTCTTCCAGATCGGCTTCTTCTCCGAACAGGGGCAGTTCTACTATTTGGTCAGCTCCTCGAAATTCGCCTCTTTCCTGCTTACCTCCGAAGGGAAGAGCCTCGGGTTCAATACCGGCGGCACGCCGCCCCGGGTGATCGACGAGCGCTATCTGAGCTGGGGCGGGCAGTTGATCGACGTTCGGGAAGGACGGCGCATCGTTTGCGAAGAAACCCACTACGTCGAGGTACTCGACGAAGAACGCCGCCTGGCCTCGGTGCTCGATCAGAAAACACAGCAGGCCTACCTGATCCACTTCGACGGGCGCCTTGTGCTCCCATCGCCTTTTCAGCGGATCAACCACTTCAACGGCGCAGGGCTCGCAGTCGCTACTGTAAACACCGTTTCCACCGACGGTTTCAACCGGAGAAGGACATTGTCCGGCCTGATCGATCAGGCCGGTACCTGGCTGATCCAGCCGGTCTATTCGTATCTGTACTCCATCAACGACACGGTTTTTGTCGGCAAGGATGAGTTTGGGAAGCATCGGCTGATCGATGCACACAATGAACCCCTGTGCGAAGGCTTTTACCACCGGATCTCCAAAGCCAATGAACAATTGCTCCTGCTGGTCCAGCAGGAAAACCGAACCATCCACTCAGAACTGTTCGATCTTCGATCCCGCAAAGTGGTCAGGAGTGATCTGCCCTACTCGGCGATCAGTCCGATCCGGCACTGCAACGGGCAGGGCTACATCGCCGAACAGCCGGAAGGCGAGATCTTCCTGGGCGCCGATTTCGAACCGCTTTTTCACCGGCCCTACTCTCGCGTCTTTTACCACACCGAAGGTTGGATGAAGGGCACGGATTTCGACAAGGGCGGCGTGCGCAAGATCAGCCAGTTTTACACCTGCGAAGGCGAACCCCTCCAACTGGAGATCGACGGGCGTGTGGTCGACCGTTTTGTCGAACACCTGCCGCTAACCAACGGCCTCTCCTATGTATTCCTGGAAGATGGCGCCGGTTATTTTGTCGGCCCGGAAGGCCCGACTACCCGCAACGAGCAGCAATGGAATAGCATTTTTCCGGCAAAAAGCGGCGACCTGTCCCTCACGATGAGGAACGGTCAGTACGGCCTGATCGACGGCCGTGGCCAAACGATCTTTCCTCCCGACTTTCCCTTTCTCGGCCCGTTCGATCCGGAAACCGGCCTGGCCCAGTTCCAGTTCCGACAGGGCCTGCGGGGCTACCTGACGTCCGAGGGAGATCTGCTCTTCGGCGCCGAATACCGCCAGGTGCTCGATCTGGGAATGGGTTTGTTCAAAGTGGAAAAAGACGGCAAATGGGGCGTCGTCGGTCGCGCCCAACAAAATATCTTGCCGCCGGCCTACGACAGCATCGAGCGTCACGGCGGGCTGCTCCTCGCCTTTTCCAAGGCCGGAAGGCAGTGGTTCACGCTAAGCGGGAAAGCAGTTGGCAATTGACAGTTGCCGTTGGCAGGGCTTCTCCTAAGGACCCAATAAACCAATAAACCAATCCCCCAATAAACCAATCCCCCAATCACCCAATAAACCAATCCCCCAATTCCCCAATCCCCCCTAATACGCCCGCTCGTCCCTATTTTCCATGAAATACACGAAGGCCCGGTTGATGACGCGGGCGCCGCCGGGAGTCGGATAGTTGCCGGAGAAATACCAATC
>JAGQXA010000334.1 GCA_020436865.1 Saprospiraceae bacterium
CCGATCTCTTCGCGACGCCATGAGCAATAAGAGCATCGGACTGGTCCTGGGCCCGGCCCTTTTTCTCGCGACGCTGCTATTCTTCCGGCCGGAAGGACTAAGCGAAGAGGGTAGGGCCGTACTGGCCTGCACGCTTTGGGTCGCCGTCTGGTGGATCCTGGAAGTGATGCCCATCGCCGTGACGGCCCTGCTGCCGATCATCCTTTTTCCCCTTACGGGTGCATTGGACCTGGACACGACGACGGCCTCTTTCGGGCATCGCTACATCTTCCTCTACATCGGAGGGTTTGTGCTGGCCATCGCGATCGAGCGCTGGAACCTGCACCGCCGCATCGCGCTGAACATCATTCACCTGATCGGCACCGACGTACGTTTCATCATCCTCGGCTTCATGGTGGCCACGGCCTTCCTGTCGATGTGGATCTCGAATACCGCCACTTCGGTGATGATGCTCCCGATCGGTATGGCGATCATCCGCCAGCTGCAAGACAATCCGGAAACGGAGGAAAACGAGCGAAGGATCTTCGGCAAGGCGCTTATGCTGGCGATCGCTTACAGCGCTTCGATCGGCGGGATCGCCACCCTGATCGGCACTCCGCCGAACCTGGTCCTGGCCGGGATCGTACAGGAGATCTACGGCATCGAGATCACCTTTTCGAAGTGGATCGTCATCGGCCTTCCGATCTCGGCAGTCTTACTCGTGGCCTGCTGGATCTATCTGACGCGAGTGGCCTTCACCTTTCAGCAAGAGTCGTTTCCGGGAGGAAAAGCCGAGATCGACCGCCAATTGGTGGCCCTGGGAAAGATCTCGTTTGAGGAAAAGGCCGTCTTGCTCGTCTTCGTCGCCACCGCCCTGGCCTGGATCAGCCGCTCGTTCTTACTCAACAAGTGGGTTCCGGAACTCGACGACACCATCATCGCGATCATCGCTGGCGTGTTGCTCTTCCTGCTGCCGGCGGGACGGGGCCAAAAGCGAAAACTCATCAAGTGGAAGGAAGCGGTGGAATTGCCCTGGGGCGTTCTGCTGCTCTTCGGCGGCGGGCTCGCCCTGGCAGAGGGGTTCAAGACGAGCGGCCTGGCAGGCTGGATCGGCGAACAGCTGACCCTGCTCGAAGGGGTGTCGATCGGCCTGTTGCTGCTCATCCTGGTCGCCGGGGTCAATTTCCTGACGGAAATCACCTCCAACCTGGCGACCACGGCCATGATCCTGCCCATTCTGGCGCCCCTGGCCGCGATCATCGACGTGCACCCCTTCGTACTGATGGTCGGAGCGACCCTGGCCGCTTCCTGTGCCTTCATGCTGCCGGTGGCCACGCCGCCCAACGCGGTCGTGTTCGGCTCCGGCTACCTGAAAATACCCGATATGGTCCGCACCGGCTTTTGGCTCAACGTGATCTCGATCGCCGTAGTGAGCCTGGTCGTGTACTTTTTGCTGCCATACTTATGGACTTTCGATCCCAACGGCTACCCCGCAAATCTGAAATGATCATCCAGGAAATTATCAACCTAAATCTTTAAGTCATGGAAAAACAGCTACTGCTAATCATCACCTTCTTGATCACTCTGTCGGGCTTCCGGTTGGCGGCCCAGCAAACGGTCATGGGAACGGTGACCGACGAGGACGGCGTTCCGCTGATCGGCGTGACGATCTTGGAGGAAGGAACGACCAATGGCGTAGTAACGGATATCGACGGCCGGTATTCGATCGAAGTCAGCGGCCCGGAGGCCGTGCTGACCTTTAGCTACGTGGGCCTCGTGAGCAACCGGCAAATGGTGGGCGCCCGCACGGCGATCGACGTGCTTATGGAAGAAGATGCCGCCTTGCTCGACGAAGTGGTGGTTACCGCCCTGGGCTTCCAGGCCAAGGGCGACGAGATCGGCTATGCCAGTTCGACCGTGCAGGGCTCGGAAGTGACCGGAGCGGGGGAGTCGACCATGATCAACGCCTTGTCCGGTAAGGCCTCCGGCGTTCGCATCTCGCGAAATTCCGGCGATCCTGGGGCCGGCGCCTATATTCAGATCCGGGGCATCTCGACGATCGACCGCGACGCGCAACCACTGATCGTGGTCGACGGGGTACCCATCAGCAACGATTCGCGAGGAGCCCAGGAAGGCCTGGCCGCTCAATCGCGCCTCAACGACCTCAATCCCAACGATATCGAGAGCGTCACGGTACTGAAGGGCGCTTCCGCCGCCGCTCTGTGGGGCACCCGCGCCCTCGGCGGCGTGATCGTCATCAAGACCAAGAGCGGGCAGTATAACCGAAAGTTGAGCGTGACGTACAAGACCAGCTATTCGCTCGATCAGATCAACCGGCGCTACCCGCAGCAAACCGTTTTCGGGCAGGGCGACGGCGGCGTCTACAACCAACGGGCGCGCGACTCCTGGGGCGACAAGATCGCCGACCGGCCCGGCGGCGCAGACGAGTTCGACACCTCCGGCGAGTTCTACGTCGACCAGGATGGCAATACCTACTATCCGATCCTGTCGAAGAACTCCCACACGCTCTACAACGAAAGCAACTTCGATCAGATCTTCCAGGACGGCCATTTCTGGGAAAATCACCTCAGTGCCAGCGGCGGCAATGCCAACAGCACCATTTTCGCCAGCCTGAGCGACATCAACCAGCAGGGCATCATCCGCAATAATTCGGACTACCGCCGAACCACGGCCCGGGTCAATGCCGCGCATCGCCTGTCGGATAAGATCAAGCTGAACGTGTCGGCCACCTATGCCAAAAGCACCTCCAACCGCATCCGCAGAGGGGCCTCCTCCTCGGGCCTGTACCTCGGCCTGCTGCGCACGCCGGTCGATTTCGACAATACCGGCTACCGGGGCGACTATTACGCCAACAGCAACGCGGCGCCCGTTTCCGACCGGCATCGCTCCTATCGCGAACCGCTGGGCGCCGACGGAACCGCCACCTACAACAATCCGCTGTGGACGATCAACGAGCAGGAAGCCCTGGTCGACGTCGACCGTTTTCTCACCTCGATGGAGCTGACCGTTTCGCCCTTTTCCTGGATGGACCTGATCGGGCGGGTCGGCCTCGATAAGTATTCCGAATTGCAGCAACTCTTCTTTACGCCCGGCTCGGCCTCCGGCGCTTATACTTCCGGCCTCTTCAACAAGGAACTGGCCCGGAACTCCATTCTCAACATGGACTATATCGCCAAGGCCGGCAAGTCCTTCAGCCGGAACTTCAGCGGGTCCATTCTGGTCGGTTTCAACTTCAACCATCGCGAACGGATCACCGACGGCAGTGAGATCACTAACTTCATCCAGTTCAATGACGTAGCCGGCGGGATCCGCGACATCGACAATGCCCTTCCGGAAAACCGGACCGTTACCAGCACTTTCGGGCAGGAACGCACCGTGGGGGTCTATACCTCCGCCACCGCTTCGCTGTATAGCATGCTCTTCCTGAACGGTACGCTCCGGGCCGAGTCGGCCAGTACTTTCGGCGATCAGGCCGACAATACCTTCTACTTCCCCTCGGCCTCGCTGGCCTGGCAATTTTCCGAACTCGACGGCTTACAGAGCGATGTGTTCTCCTTCGGGAAATTGCGCCTGTCCTACGGCGAGGTAGGGGTTCAACCGGCCCGGTACAATACGACCAACACCTTTGTGTCGCCGGTCTTCGGCGACGAATACGGCGGCGACCTGGCCGGCGCTCTGTACGGCAATGGCGCGTTCGTGGCCAATACCCAGCGCGGCAGCAACGCCCTGCGCCCGGAGCGGAAAAAGGAAATGGAGGTCGGCCTCGATCTGCGTTTTCACCACGACCGCCTCTCCCTGAGCGGCACCTACTACAACAACAAAACGGAAGACGTACTGCTTGACTTTCCGATCGCCAATTCTCGGGGCGTTACGCGCCTGTACACGAACGGCGCCGAGATCCAGAACGAGGGCATCGAGCTCGACCTGGGTTATCAGCTGGTCCGGTCGAAAAACTGGAACTGGGACGTCAATTTCCTCTATTCGAGAGTACGGAACGAAGTGACGCGCCTGGAACAGGGCCTGACGATCAACCTGGGCGGTCTGTCGGCCGTCAATTCCCGGGCGCTGGAAGGGTATCCGGTCGGCGTCTTGTGGGGCTCGCGCATCCTGCGCGACGAGCAGGGCAATATCGTGTTCGACGAGAACGGCTTTCCCGAACAGGACCAACTCGAAGGCGTGATCGGCGATCCGAACCCCGATTGGCAAGGCTCGGCCTACAGCACGCTGTCATTCAAGAACTTTTCCGTATCCGTCCTGCTCGAAACCTATCAGGGCGCCGACATCTACGCCGGCACGAAGTCGGTCTTGTACGACCTGGGTACCTGGGAAGATTCGGCCGAGGAAACGACTGCCGACCAGAACCTGCTGGACTATAACGGCGACGTCATCCTGGCCGGAACCACCTTCCGGGGCAAGATCTATAACTTCGGCGCGGGCCCGGTGGCCCTGACCGAGGCCTGGTACAACGGCGACGGTGGCTTCTTCAGCAACGGCAACGACGAACTCTACATCGAAGACGGCTCCTGGACCCGTATCCGCGAGATCACGGTCGCCTACAACGCCGACTCGCCCTGGCTGAAGAAGAACACGGGGATCAGCAGCGCCGAGTTGTCGTTCACCGGCCGGAACCTGTTCCTGTGGGCGCCCTTCGAGGGCAACGATCCGGATACCAATTTTTCTGGAGTGAGCGTAGCGCGCGGGATCGACTACTTCAACAATCCCGGCACCAAATCCTATGTGTTCACCCTTTCCCTCACTTTCTAACTTCAAAACAGGAAAATGATGAAAAAGGCAATCTTGCTAATAGGGATCATGAGCTTGTTGTCGGCCTGCAGCGGCCTGGTCGACAACCTGAACGACAATCCCAACAGCCCAACTTCGGCCTCCTATCAATACATCCTCACCGGCTCCGAGGTCGGCAACATCGTGCTACACACCGGCGAAGCCGCCCGCAAGGCCGGCATCTTCTGCGGCTACTATACGGGCATCGACCGGCAGCATCTGGGTTTTAGCCAATATGCGGTGACCACCAGCGATTTCGATTCGCACTGGAACGAGGTGTACGTGTCGACGCTGGTCAACGCGCTGGAAGCCGAGGCCGCCGCCAAGGAGGAAGGCCTCGGAGGGGTCACCCTGGGCATCACCCAGACGATCCGGGCCATGTCGCTGGGCACCGCCGCGTCGCTTTGGGGAGACATTCCCTTCGACGAAGCCGGCTCGCTGGAGATCGAAAATCCGGCCTTCGAAGACCAGCTAACCGTCTATTCCAAACTGCAATCGCTTCTCGACGAGGCCATCGCCAATCTCGCTACGGGCGTCGACCGGCCGGCCAGCGGTTCGGACATCCACTTCGACGGCGATCCGGTGGCCTGGGCGGCAGTGGCTAACACGCTGAAGGCTCGGTACTACCTGCAGAACAAGAACTATGACCAGGCCTACGCAGCCGCCCTCAAGGGGGTTGACTCCGACGCCGCCAGTCTCTATGCCCCTCATGGCACCGCGGCCGACAACTCCAATCTGAGCTACCAGTTCTTTGCGGTCGAAGTGCGGCAGGCCGACCTCGTCACCTCAGACTTTATGGCCAGCCTCGTGGCTCCGACGCCCGATGTGAGTCCTGACATCGCCAACTACCGCGGCAATGCCAAGACCAACGAGACGGCCCGCTACAACTTCCTCTTTAACATCACGGAATTCGGCACGCAGCCCAATACCGTAGACGGCTTTGCCGCCCAGGCGGCTTCGGCCCCCATGGTCACTTACCAGGAGAACCTCCTGATCCTGGCCGAGGCGGGTCTGCGATCGGCCGACTTCGCCACCGGGCTGGATCACCTCAATGAGTTTCGGGCCTACATGGCGGGGGGAGGCTACCTGACCGGCGCGGCGACGGCCGACCTGCAGTACGATCCGTATGCGGCCGACGACTTTGCCTCCGGCGGCATCGAAAATCCCGACGGACTCAGCCAGGAAAACGCTCTCTTACGCGAGATCCTGGAAGAGCGCTACGTGACCCTGTTCGGTCAGATCGAAGGGTTCAACGACACGCGGCGCACCCTAGGCGAAACGGCCGTGCGGGTGCCGGTGGCGCCGAACAACGGCTCGCAGTTGCCGCAGCGCTTCCTCTATCCGACCACCGAGATCGACCGCAACGTAAATGTGCCGGATCCGGTGCCGGATTTCTTTCAACCCACCGCTGTGAACCAATGAGCGCGCTACAAAGGAACCAACCATGAGATTGACGGCCCATACGATCAAGCGCATCCTGAGCATCGCTCTGCTGGCCTTCTGTAGCTTGCAGGCCCTTGCCCAGGATGCCGCGCCTCCCAAGCGGATCCTGTTCGTAGGAAATAGCTTTACCTATTTCTACAACCTGCCCCAGGTGGTGGCGGCTATGGCCGCCTCGCAGGGCGTATCGCTCGAGACGCGGCAATCTACCGTCGGCGGCTCCAATCTGGAGCAACACTGGAAGGAAGAGAAAGGCACGCAGACCCGTCGCCTGCTCGAAGAGCAACGCTGGGATTACGTGGTCTTTAACAATCACAGTCTCAGCGCCATCGACCATCCGGAAAGCTTCATGGAATACGGCCGGAAGTTCGCCGGCCTCGTTCGCGAAAAAGGGGCGGAGCCGATCTTCATGATGACCTGGGCGTACAAGTCCAATCCGCTCATGCAAGACCGCATCACCGAAATGTATTTGCGATTGGCCGAGGAGACCGGGGCAGACTACGTACCTGCCGGGCCCCTTTTCGCCTCGGTGCGGGCGTTGCGTCCGGACCTCGAGCTGTTCTTCGACGACAAGCACCCTTCTTCGAACGGCACGTATTTGCTGGGACTGGCCTTTTTCAAGTACTTCAGCGGGAAAGGCACGTCGGCGATCCCCGAGCGGGTGACCACCCTCGATGCCAACGGCGAAAAGCTCTACCTGCTCTTCCTGCATGAAACCGACGCCGATTTCCTGCAGCAGCTGATCGATACCTTTGACTTTGATCTCGACGATTAACCGACCGCCCCGACGCGGGCTGGCCGAAGTATCCTTCGTTCATCATCTGTAAACTACAAATCATGAAACCCTTTAGCATACTCTTGCTTCGATCGACCGTCTTCTTCTGCCTGGCGCTGCTGGCGATCGTTTCCTGTAAGAAAGACGACGACGACGGTCTTCCCATCACCAACGACCTGCGGGTGTTGCAGGTGAATACGGAAGGGAACGCCATCTCTTCGGGGGCGACCGACCTTTCCGTGATCAGTGCATTCGAACTGGTGTTTTCGCACGGCCTGAATACTTCGGCCTTTGAAGCGGCCCTGAGCATTACGCCCGATGCCGATTATGCGATCGCCTACGATGCGACCAATTCCCTGGTCACCATTTCTTTCAATACCCCGCTGGCTTACGAAACGGAA
>JAGQXA010000335.1 GCA_020436865.1 Saprospiraceae bacterium
CTACCGTGAATGATGCCCTTGCTGCCAAGCACGCTGGTGGCCGCCGATTCACCGCTGTCGATCCCATGCCCGGCCGCCTCGACGGCGATCAGGCGAACGCCGGGACGATCGAGATAGTGAAAGAAGGCGCCGGCGGCATTGCTTCCGCCTCCGACGCAGGCGACGATAGCATCGGGATCGCTGCGACCGGTCTGCTCCAGCAACTGCAACTTCAGTTCTTCGCTGATGACCGATTGGAATCGCGTTACCAGATCGGGATACGGGTGCGGCCCCACCACCGAGCCGATGATGTAGTGCGTATCGACCGGCCGGCCGATCCAATCGCGGATGGCCTCGTTGGTAGCGTCTTTCAGGGTGCGGCTGCCGCTTTCGGCCGGACGCACCTCGGCCCCCAGCATTTTCATCCGGGCCACGTTGGGCGCCTGCCGTTCGATGTCGACCGAGCCCATGTACACCACGCACTCGATTCCCATCAATGCGCAGACGGTGGCGGTAGCCACCCCATGCTGACCGGCGCCCGTTTCGGCGATGATCCGGGTCTTCCCCAGGCGTTGCGCCAACAGGATCTGCCCGATCGTATTGTTGATCTTGTGCGCGCCGGTATGGTTGAGGTCTTCGCGCTTCAGGTAAATGGCAAAACCGTAGTGGTCGGAAAGGCGTTCGGCGAGATACAAGGGCGAAGGCCGGCCCACATAATCGCGCAGCAACCGTTGAAAATCGCGCTGAAAGGCCGGGTCGGCGATAATAGTCCGGTACTCACGCCGCAGTTGCTCTACGTTGGCGTGGAGCATCTCCGGAATGTAAGCGCCTCCGAATTCGCCGTAAAAGCCGTGTTCGTCGGGATGGATCATGGTTGGATGTTAGTTTTTGGATGTTGGATGTCGGTTGTTGGGGCCAGAAGTGCTTGCAGGAACGGCCGGAGTTTTTCGACCTCCTTCACGCCCGGTCGCGATTCGAAGCGGCTGTTCAGGTCGATCCCGGCCCACTGCGGATGCCGGAACTGTTGGAGCTCGCCGATCTGCGAAGGGCCGATGCCGCCGCTCAGCAAGAAGGGCGTCCGGCCCTGGTACTCGTGCAGTTTTTCCCAGCTAAATCGCCGCCCGCTTCCTCCATGATCCGGGCTTTTCGTATCGAACAGGAAATACCGGCACAAACCCTCGTAGGAGGCACAGACGGAAAAATCGAAGTTGCGGTCAACCCCAAAGGCTTTGATGAGTTCAACCGAGGGCCAGATTTGACGCAACTCCCGGCAGTACTCCGGACTTTCCCCTCCATGCAACTGGACAAAGTCGAGTTGAAAGCGCTCTACTTGTTTCAGTAGTTCGGGAAAGAGCGGATCGACGAAGACCCCCACGCGACGAGCGGCGCCTCCTGGGATATCGGCCGGTCGAAGGCCGGTTCGGCCGACATAACGCGGCGAAGGTGGATAGAATATCAGCCCGAGCAGGTCCACGGGCAAGGACTGAAGACCAGTGATATTCTCCGCATCGTTGAGGCCGCAGACCTTCACCAGCAAGGAGCGCATGTTGGAGGGATCAGACATGAGCGGATGCAGGTTGGCCGGCCAACCTGACCAGCTGTTGAACGAAGAGGTTGCAGGCCTTGGCCGGATCGGCGGTGGCCATGAAATGCTCGCCGATCAGGAATCCCTGAAAACCGGCCTGTCGCAGGCGCAACACATCGGCCGGGTCGGAAAGCCCGCTTTCAGAAATGCGGACCATTTCCGGCGGAATAAGGTCCGCCAAGGCCAGGGAGTTCTCCAGGGAGACGGTGAAATTCTCGAGATTGCGGTTATTCACGCCTACCAGATCGACGCCGGGGCACAACTTACTCAGCTGGGCGGCCGAATGCACTTCCATCAGCACCTCCAGGCCCAGTTCTGCGGCGCGCGAGGCCAGGTGGCGGACTTCGGCAGAAGAAAGGCATTCGGCAATGAGGAGGACGGCATCGGCGCCGATCGAGCGTGCCTCGAACAGCTGGTACTCGTCGATCACGAAATCCTTCCGCAGGATCGGACAGAAGTTGAAGCGCCGCGCCTCGACGAGATCTTCGTTCCGCCCGCCGAAGAATTCGCGGTCGGTCAGCACCGACAAGGCGGAAGCCCCTGCCTGCATGTAGCCGATCGACACCTGTTCGACCGAGGCATAGAGGTTGATCGGCCCCTTCGACGGCGAACGGCGCTTGAATTCTGCAATAATTCCCGACTTGTCGGGGCGAAGCACGTACTTTACCAGGCTCACCACCGGCGTATGGAAATAGATGCTCTTTTCGAGCAAACGCACCGGGTAGAGTTCTTTTCGCTCGGCCACCTCCCGGCGTTTGTGGGCGACGATCTTTTCGAGAATGTTCATGTTCTTGTATTTTGCCGGTCGTCCGACCGGGTAGTGATCGATCGGTTATTGATCCTTCAACAGGTTCTGCAGGCAGCGGAGGGCCCGGCCCGAATCGAGGCTTTCACGAGCTTCGGCCAGGCAGTTTTCCCAGGAACGATCGGGGTACATGGCCCGAATGGTAGCGCCGGCATTGGCGACCACCACGTCTTTCTGAGCCGGAGTACCCTTTCCCTGCAACAAGCCCAGGAAGATGGCCGCTGCATCGGTAATGGAATGGCCTCCTGACAGTTCGTCGGCATGGTATTCCGCCAGACCGAGGTCGGCCGGCTCCAGAATTGCCTCGCCCTGCCGGGTGCGCCATTGGAACGGGCCCGTGAGCGACACTTCGTCGTAGCCGTCGAGCGCGAATACCACGGCAAACGACTTCTCGCTTTGCTGCAACAGGTACTGATACAAGCGAGCCAATTGCAGGTTGAAGACGCCGAACAGCTGATACTTCGGCTGGGCCGGGTTCACCAACGGTCCGAGCATATTGAAGAAGGTCTTCACCCCCAGGCTACGCCGAACGGGCGCAACGGTCTTCATGGCCGGATGGAAGAGCGGAGCGTGGAAAAAGCAGATGTTGGCCCGGTCGAGCTGTCGCTTCAGGACTTCGGCATCGTTCGTGAAGCGGTAACCCAGTTTCTCCAGCACATTCGACGAGCCACAGAACGAGGAAACGCCGTAGTTACCGTGTTTGGTCACCTGATAACCGGCGCCGGCCACCAGAAAGGCCGAGGCGGTAGTGATGTTGAAAGTGTTCTTGCCATCGCCGCCCGTGCCGACCATGTCGACCGTTTCGCGGCCTTCCAGATCGACCGGAAGGCAGAGTTCGAGCAGGGCATCGCGGAAGCCCTGCAATTCATCCACGGTAATGGCCCGCATGAGATACACGGTGATGAAGGAGGCGATCTGGGCATCGTTGTACCGGGCCTCACTGATATCGATGAGGATCTGCCGGGCCGTCTCGCGGCTCAGTTTGCGGTGTTCGAAGAGGTTGGTCAGCAGTTGTTTCATGTCGTGATCGATGGTTGGTGGAAGGAAAGCTGGACCCGGCAGCAGGTCAGGAAATTGCGCAGCAGACTTATTCCCAAGGGGGTCAGAATGCTCTCCGGATGAAATTGGAGTCCGTAGATGGGCCATCGCCGATGTTGCAGGGCCATGATGCGTCCGTCGAGGTCCCGGGCGGTGACGAGCAATTCCGCAGGGAAGGGTTCCTCCCGGACCGTCCAGGAATGATAGCGCCCCACCGGGAAGGTCGGCGGCAGCCCTGCGAAAAGCGGCGACCCGGGCTCGACCAACCCGATCTCGGTGGCCACGCCGTGGAAAACGGTAGTCATGTTTTCCAGTTTACCGCCGAAGGCCTCGGCGATGGCCTGGTGGCCAAGGCAAACGCCCAGCATCGGTTTTTGTCCGGCGTAGCGACGGATCAGGTCTAACATGGCCCCCGCTTCCGATGGAATGCCGGGCCCTGGAGAGAAGACCAGCGCGTCGTAGCCGTCGGGCTCGTCGGCGCCCACCTCGTCGTTGCGCCTTACCGTGACAGAGCAGTCGCTCAGTTCCCGGAAATACTGCACCAAATTGTAGGTGAAGCTGTCGTAATTGTCGATCAGGAGTAGGTTCATGGCAAAGATTTTAGGCTTTGATCCGTTCGGCTTCCAGCAGGGCCTTCTTCAAGGCCCCCAATTTGTTATTGACCTCCTGCAATTCGCGTTCTTCCACGCTGGCCGCCACGATGCCGGCGCCGGCCTGGTAGAGCAGAACGTTGTTCCGGCTCAGGAAGGAGCGGATCACAATGGCCTGATTCATTTCACCGTGGAATCCGATGTAGCCGATGGCTCCCCCGTAGAAAGTCCGCGCCTGGTTTTCGTACTGGTGAATGAGTTCGATGGCCCGGTACTTGGGCGCACCGGAAAGCGTACCGGCCGGAAAGGTGTCGCCGAACACCCGAATGGGGTTGTTATCGGCGGCCAGCCGGCCTTCCACTTTCGACACCAGGTGGATCACGTGGCTGAAGTATTGGATCTCCATGAGTTCACGCACCTGTACCCCGGTAGCGTGCCGGCCGAGGTCATTGCGGGCCAGGTCGACCAGCATGATGTGTTCGGCTCTTTCCTTCGGATCGGCCGCCAGGGCTTCCGCTTCCTGGCGATCGGCTTCGTCGTCGCCGGTGCGACGGTAGGTGCCGGCGATCGGATTGACGCTTGCCACGCCCTGCCGGATCACCAGCTGCGCTTCCGGAGAAGAGCCAAAGATCCGGTACGAGCCGAAATCGAAGTAGAAGAGGTACGGAGAAGGATTGACCGAGCGCAGGATGCGGTACACGTTGAAGTCGTCGCCCAGGTATTCCTGCCGGAATTGCCTCGAGAATACGATCTGGAAGACATCGCCCCGAAGGCAGTGTTGCTTGCCGATCCGCACCAGTTCCATAAATTCCTCGTCGGTGAGATTGCTCTGTTCTGCTCCTTTCAGTTCGAAGGGATAGGTAGCGACCGTTTGATTTTGCAGCAGGCTTTCCAGGCGATCGAGGGAAGAGGTTTCGCCTTCGAGCAGGTTTTCCAGCAGATACAGTTCCTCCTTAAAGTGATCGATGCCGATCACATACCGGAAGAGGCTATAATGCAGATCGGGCAGGTCGGACTGTCCTCGGGACAGATCGACGGAAAAACGGTCGAAGTACTGCACGGCCTCGAAACCCGAGAAGCCGAACAGGCCGTTGAGCACGCGGGCGGGAAGGCTCTCGTCCGGTTCGAATAGGCCGAGAAAAGCGGCGAACTGCTCCGGCACGTCATCGGGGGACGTCGCCGGGCTTTCCTGCAAGGAGCCATCGGGCAGTTCCCGGCGGATGAGGCCGTTGAAAACTTCGAAGGTGGCAATGGGTTCGAGTCCGATATAGGAGAAGCAATTCTCGGCGCTGCGGAAGTCGTTGCTTTCCAGCAGGACCGATTGCCGGTAGTGGTCGCGCACCTTCAGGTAGATGCTAACCGGGGTGAGCGTATCCGCCAGGCTGCGCCTCAAGTCGGCACGCAGTTTGATCTTCGATTGGGCGGCGGTCGAGTTCATGGGCATAGATCGTTAAAAAGAAAAGCGGCTCGTCGAGTGAGTCTCGACGAGCCGCTTTTCTGGTGGTTATTTGCTACAACAACGACGGCGTCACCTCACCCGAATGTCCGGATCAGGAGTCCACCACCACCAAGCGGTATTTGTATGTAGCTGTAAAATGGGCATTGCAAATTGTTGAATTCGGGCTAAAGATAACGGCAAAACGGACAAAAGTGCAAGTCGATCGTGTCTATCCACAGTCAATTTTTTTAGAAGAAAAATTCTAAGCTACTGATTTACAACAAGAAAAGGGGAGGATTTTTTTACCTCAATGCAGGATTTTCCAGACCATTTCGCGCATCAACTCCGTATCGGGGGTGCCGGTGGTATTGAATTCGACCCCTTTTGATTTGAGGTCGTATTCCCGGAGCAGGCCGATGACCTTTTCGACCTGGCGTTTGGAGAAATGGCGGGCGGCCAGCCGGTAGTCCTTCAGAAAGTAGGCCGAGCGCAACTGCAGGGCGGAGAGCACTTCCTTATCGGGTTGGCCTTGCAGCGCATGCAGGAGATACACCTTGCTGAAGAAATTGTAGAGGGTTCCGACGACCATGATCATCGGGTTCTTTTTCGGGTTGGAGGCGAAATAGCGCAAGATCAGGTTGGCCTTGCGGATATTTCGTTGGCCGATGGCATTTTGCAGTTCGAACACGTTGTATTCCCGGCTGATGCCGATGTGTTGTTCGATCAGTGCGGGGGTCACCTCCGAGCCGGCGGGCACGTTGAGGGCCAGTTTGTCGAGTTCGTTGACCACTTTGGAGAGATCGTTGCCCAGGTATTCGGCCACCAATGCGGCCGCTTGCGGGGCGATCTTGAGCTTCTGCGCCTGCAGGTAACCGGCGATCCACTCGGGCACCTGGTTATCGTACAAGCTCTTGGCGTCGAGAACGACGGCCTGGGCCTTAAGCACCTTACCGAGCGTCGAATTCAGATTGAATTTCTTGTGTTTGTAGCAGATCACCAGGACCGTCGTAGCGGCCGGTTGTTCAAAATACGACTGCAGTTGTGCAAAGGTTTGCATCTCCTGGGCCTCCTTCAGGAGCACGACCTGGCGTTGGGCCATCATCGGGTAGCGCCGGGCGGCATCGATCACCGCTTTGAAATCAACCTCCTTGCCATAGAGAATGGTTTGGTTGAAGGC
>JAGQXA010000336.1 GCA_020436865.1 Saprospiraceae bacterium
CCAGCATGCACCCCGGCAAAAATGTCCGAATGCCATTCGGACCGACGACCAACATCCCCCAAACTTTCCGTATCTTTTGCCCGATAATACGAATAATGATCGGAAACTTCATCAGCGACTTTTGGTTTGGCCTCCGCTCCTGCAGCGAAGCGCTGCTCTTTATCCGGAGGCATCGCTTGTGGACCGGCATCTGGAACTACGGCTGGCTATCGCGTTTCCTGCTGGTCGTTGGCTTGCTCATCGGATTGAAGTTCTTCGGCGTGTTTTGGGGCTGGGCCTCCCACGTAAAGGTCGACCAGCCGCAAATGCTGGGAGCCAGCGTAGTCGACCTCTACAAGCAGATGATCCAGGCCGGCTACAGCCTGTTTTTCATGGGCTGGTTGAAATACGTCATTCTCATCCTGACGGAGGTGATCGTGTTCCACTTCGTGCGACGCTCGTCGGAGATCCTTACTGGCCAAGGGGAGGACGCATCCTTTAAGACCTTCCTCGGAGCCCAGAAACGCATGATCAAGGTAGTCTTGCGCGCCTGGGTGCTGGAAATAATCTTCACCACACTGGCCGGTATCGCTTTGGGGATCTTCAGCCTCGATTTTCTGAAAGATCCGGTGAATTTCGGTTTGCAGTGCTATTTCATGGGCTTCGCCATCGTCGATAACTACAACGAGCGCTACCATATTTCGATCAAGGATAGCGCCAAACGCGCCAAGGAAGTGGCGGGAACGGTGGTGGCCATCGGCCTGTGCACCTACGTATTGTTGCTCGTTCCCTTGCTGGGCGCCTTCGTCGCCCCCTTTATTGCCGGTGTGGCCGCTACCCTGGCCTTTTTCGAGCTGGAAAAGCGAGGCGTATTGCCTCCCCTGGATACGCCGGTTGCCAGCGAGCAGGGCTCGCCAACCGACCATCAACCACCAACGATCTAGTCATGAAAAACCTCTCGATCCTCCTTCTTTCTCTTTCTCTGCTCAGCTGCGGCCTCTTCAAGAAGAAGGCCTCGACCGATGAACTTACCGCCGAATCGGTCATCAAGATGAAAACGGGCCCCTGCTTCGGCACTTGTCCGGTGTACACCTTCACCCTCAACGGCCTGGGCGAAGCGACCTACGAGGGGCAGCGCTTCGTCAAGAAAGAAGGGACCTGGAAGAAGGAGTTCACTGCAGAGGAAACCAAAGCGCTGTTCGCCGAATTCCAGAAGCTCGACTTCTTCGGCTACGACGATGAATACACGGCCAACGTCACCGATCTGCCCACCACTTGGCTGACCTATACCCACGACGGCCGTACCAAGACCATCCGCTGCTATTATGACGTGCCCAAAGAGCTGCAGGAGCTGATCGCCAAAGTCGACGAAGCGTCGAACACCGAGCGGTGGACCCTCGTAGGTGCGCCCGAGCGCTAGCGCCTCCTTTTCGCCCGACCTTTCCCATCCAAACTGCGCCGGCGCTGCGGGATGGCCTGCCATTGCAACAATTCTGTAAACATTTGCGACAATTCTGCTAATGGCCGGCATGGCTGTCCCACTACATTTGTAGGGTCATTCATTCTTTCTCGATCATTGAAAAACCAAACCCATTTTATTATGAAAAAAGCACTCAAAATCCTGGGCCTCCTTCTTGGCCTGATCGTACTGGTACTCGTATGCGGAGCAGCCTTCATTCACTTTGGAGGAATTCCGTCCTATGAAACCGAAAAGGTCGATCTGAACATCGAGTACACCCCTGAACGCGTGGCACAGGGCGAACACCTGGCCAACCTGATCTGCGCCAATTGTCACCTTTCGGAAAACCGCCTCCTGGAGGGCGCGCCTATGTCCGACGTCAAAGAATTCGGGGAGATCTGGTCGGCCAACATCACCAACCATCCTACCGCCGGCCTGGGTAGGTACACCGACGGCGAATTGGCCTACCTGCTGCGCACCGGCATCAAGCGCAATGGCCAGTATGCACCGCCCTATATGCCGAAGTTTCCGCACCTCTCCGACGAAGATCTCTACAGCATCATCGCTTACCTGCGTTCGGATGCCCCCATCACG
Source organism: Saprospiraceae bacterium (assembly GCA_020436865.1). GTDB lineage: Bacteria > Bacteroidota > Bacteroidia > Chitinophagales > Saprospiraceae > JAGQXA01. The sequence continues at coordinate 2,033 of JAGQXA010000336.1, forward strand.
AAGGCTTCCGATTTTCAGCCGCCGGCCTGTAAGCCTAGCTTTTTGGCAAAGCTCCTATGCCGGGTGGCCTTCAAGCCCTTTCCCTATCCGGAGGGCAAGGTGACCGCCCCCGACACCAGTGATCTGGTAGCATACGGCAAATACGTCGTCACCAGCAAGATCGAATGCTATGCCTGCCATTCGGCCGATTTCAAGAAGAACGATTACTATACGCCGGAGCAGTCGTTCGGCTACCTGGGCGGCGGTAACATCCTCAAAGATATGGAAGGGAAACCGGCCTACAGCGCCAACCTGACCATGGATAAGGAAACGGGCCTGGGCAACTGGACCCGCGAAGAATTCGCTCATGCCGTGCGCACGGGGCAGCGGCCCGACGGTACGGTGCTGAGCCAAACAATGCCGCGTCTGACCTCCATGGCCGACTACGAGATCAATGCCGTCTGGGCATACCTGAACTCGCTCGAACCGGTTCGCAACGAATCGCTGAAGGAGGTTCGCGCCATCGTGAAATGACATTTCATGCCGGCCGCTTCCAGGTCGGGATGGCTCGAACAACGGCCGATCCGCAGTCAGGCGACTTTCCGGATCGCTCCTGTTTGAGTTTCACAAGCATTGTTTTTTTGATGATCGATAGGGGTTGCGGCTAGGGTCGCAGCCCCTTTCTTCTTGCCCGAAATACCGACTTCAAGGGATGCACG
>JAGQXA010000337.1 GCA_020436865.1 Saprospiraceae bacterium
GGCCAAACCAGGAGGTTTCATTGGTCGACCCCATCGCAAACTCGTCGCAGTTGGTGCGGCCGATGATCAGGGCATCTTCCGCCAGCAAACGCTCCAGGGCGGTGGCGGTAAAAACGGGCTCGAAGCCTTCGAGCATGCGCGAGCCGGCAGAAAGCCGATGGTCGCGCTGAGAAAGTACGTCTTTGACCGACACCACCATGCCGAACAGCTTTCCCACCGTTGCCGGATCGCGGCGGAATTTTTCCTGCAGCTCGGCTGCCCGGCCCCGCACCTCCTGCTCGTACACTTCGACGTAGCAATTCAGGTGTCGCGTTGCCTCGATCTGTTGCAGGTAGCGTTCGGCCAGGACGGGCAGGGTCAGCGTTTCTTCCCGCAGCGCCGTTCGTATTTCCGAAAGGGATTGCATCGCCCGCTATTCCTGGATAAGTTCGATGATCCGCTCCAGCTCGAGTTGCTGTTGCTCGCCGCTGACCATATTCTTGAGGGCCAGTCGCCCACTATTCATTTCCTCGCTGCCGATGATGACCACATAGGGCGCCTGCCGCGCATTGGCGTACTTCATTTGCTTTTTCATCTTGGCCGGCTCGGGGTAAAGCTCGGCGGCGATGCCGGCCCGGCGCATCTGCTGCAGGCAACGGAAGGCATAGTCGAAGGTTGCCTCGTCGAGGGCCAGGAAGATCAGCTGCAGCGAATCGCCCGTCGTAGACGGGAACAGGGCGAGTTCTTCCATAACGTCGTAGATGCGCTCGGCCCCGAACGACACCCCGACGCCCGACACCCCGCTCAGTCCGAAAATGCCGGTCAGGTCGTCGTAGCGCCCGCCGCCGCCGATGCTGCCCATTTGGGCGTCTTTGGCCTCGACCTCGAAGATGCAGCCCGTGTAGTAACTCAGTCCGCGCGCCAGGGTCGGATCGAAGGCGACCTCATTGGTCAGCTCGCAGGAAGCCAGTAGCCGCCACAGGGTTTCCAGTTCTTCCACGCCTTTGGCGCCTAGGAGGCTGTTGGCCAGCGGTGCGCGCAGTTCTTCCGGCGAAGAGGCGCCGAGCATAGCGGCGATCTGTTCGACGGCATTGGCGGGAATGCCGCGATCGGCCATTTCCTTTTGTACTCCTTCCCAACCGATCTTGTCGAGCTTGTCGATGGCGACCGTCATGTCGACAAAGCGGTCGCTGATGCCGGCAACCTCGGCCATGCCGGCGAGCACCTTGCGGTTGTTGAGTTTGATCTTCACGCGCAGGCCCAGGCGGGCAAACACCTCGTCGTAGATCTGCACGAGTTCCGCTTCGTATAGAAGGCTGTCGGAGCCGACGACGTCGACATCGCACTGATAGAATTCCTGGTACCGGCCCTTTTGCGGCCGGTCGGCCCGCCATACCGGCTGGATCTGGTAGCGTTTGAAGGGGAAGGGCAGTTCATGCTGATACATCACGACGAAGCGGGCGAAAGGCACCGTCAGGTCGTAGCGCAGGCCGCGGCGCGCGATGGAGGGCGCGAGGCGAACGGAGTCGCCGGCCACGAGGGCTTCCTGATCGGCTTTGGCCAGGAAGTCGCCGTTGTTCAGCACTTTGAACAGGAGCTTGTCGCCCTCTTCGCCATATTTGCCGGTGAGCGTGGAAAGCTGTTCCATCGTGGGCGTTTCGATCGGCTGATAGCCGTACAATTCGAAGACGCTGCGGATGGTATCGAACAGATAGTTCCGTTTGCGGACCTGCGACGGATTAAAGTCGCGGGTCCCTTTGGGAATACTGGGTTTCATGGAAAGTTTGGATTAAAACGCCGATTTAAATTGCTGCAGAAAGCGCAGGTCGTTCTCGAAGAACAGGCGGATGTCGTTGACCTTATACAA
>JAGQXA010000338.1 GCA_020436865.1 Saprospiraceae bacterium
GATCCGCCGCCCGAGCACCAGATCGCCGTTCGGGAAGAACAGGCAAAACGGGGCGAAGAGATCGTGAAGAACGGATTTACGACCGGCCCGGACGGAAAGCAATCGTCCTATGTGAGCAAGTACTACGTTTGCACCACCTGCCACAATCTCGAGCAGGAAGACCCGGATCTGCGCGTCAGCGATCCGGGAGCGCGCCTGGCCTACGTCAAGGAGAAGGGCATCCCCTTCCTGCAGGGCACGACCTTCAAGGGGATCGTCAATCGCGAAAGCTGGTATAACGACGATTACGTCAAGAAATACGGCGACGAGATGATCGGGCGAGCCCACCATAGCCTGCGCGAATCCATTCAGCTGTGCGCCGTGCAATGTTCGCAGGGCCGGCCTATGGAGAAATGGGAGATCGAGTCGGTGCTGGCCTATTTCTGGAAACTGCAATTCCAGATGGGCGATCTGGAGTTGGGCCCCGAACAGTGGGATTTCCTCCGCTCGGGCAGCCGCGATCCGGAACAGTTCGGCGCCACGCTGAGCTGGCTGAAGGAGCAATATCTGCAAAAATCACCCGCTCATTTCTACGATGCCCCGGCCAGCAAGGTCGAAGGATATCCTGGCCTGACGGGCGACCCGGCGCGGGGAAAGGACCTGTACGAACTTAGCTGCCTGCATTGCCACAAGCCGGAAGGGGTTTCCCACTACATCCTCGACGACAGCCGGCTGAGCTTCGCGCACTTGCGGAAGATGATCCCCAAGGATTCCCATTTTTCCCTTTACCAGATCATCCCGTACGGCACTTACGCCATACCCGGACACCGCCCTTATATGCCCCACTATCCCCTGGAACGCATGAGCAAACAACAGGTGGAAGACCTACGGGCCTATGTTGAACTTCGAACCAATTAACCTTCAAAAACGGCATTTATGAAAAAAGGGCTTATTGCAACTACGCTACTAGGGCTAGGTCTGTTCGTCGGGTGTACCACTGCCCCGATCCTCTTCGACGGAACCGGCCCCAATCCGCCGAACCCGCCGAATCCGCCGGGCTTGGATAATCCGTGTCCCGATGGCGTGGTCTCCTTCCAGGCCGAGGTCCTTCCGCTCCTGGTGTCGAATTGCGCGCTGAGCGGCTGTCACGATGCCAACAGCCACAAGGAAGGGGTGGTGCTCGATTCATACGACCACGTGATGAAGCATATCAAAGCCAATAACCCGAACGGCAGCAAACTCTATAAGTCGATCACGGATAGCGGGGGCGATGACGCTATGCCGCCATACCCGTACCCGCGGCTGACCAACGAGGAGATCGACCTGATCCGAACGTGGATCAACCAGGGAGCGGAAAATACCGACTGTACCCCGGCCTGCGATCCGGAAAATGCCTCCTTCGCCGCGAATATCTTTCCCGTGATCAATACCTACTGCGTGGGCTGCCATAACGACAACCTCAGCGAAGCCGGGATCAACCTCAAGGATTATCAGCACATCAGGGCGGTGGCCTTGAGCGGCCAACTACTGGGCACCATCCGCTACGAGTCGGGCTACCAACCCATGCCTCCTTCGGGCGGACAGCTCAACGATTGCTACGTGACCCAGATCCAGAAGTGGATCGACGAAGGGGCACAGGACAACTAACTTTTTTCAAACCCATTCTTTGCAAAACACAGAGAGATGAAAATGCGCTTCGGGCTGTTGGCCCTGATCCCTTTGCTACTGACGGCCTGCTACTACGACAACAAGGAAGACCTGTACCAATTTGCGAACCTGGCCTGCGAGTTCACCGACGTGTCCTATCAGGCCGACGTGCTGCCCGTGTTGGAAGCCAATTGCCTCGTATGCCACAACCAGGGGCTGCAATCGGGCAATGTCAATCTGGATGGGATCGCCAACGTGCGCATCCAGGCCAACAACGGCCGCTTGTACGGTTCGCTCAATCACGATAACGGGTACGCCCCCATGCCGTCGGCCTCGCAGCAGATCGGCGATTGCGACCTGCAAAAGATCAAATTCTGGATCGACGCCGGCGCACCCGAAAATTGAGTTATTTCACACCGGCTGCTATCAGCCGGGTAATTCGAAGGGCGGTACCGTAAGGCACTTGGGGGTAGTCTGAAAGTCCGCCTTTCTTTTTATCGACCAACAGAATTCAGAACAATATGAAAACACGGTGGCTACTTCTTGCCCTGATCGGTTTCCTCCTGCCCGCACTACTGCAGGCCCAGGACAACGACAAGGGTTACGTCTATGGCACTTTCCGGGGTACCCGCGTCGTCAACGGACACTCCGTTCATACGCTGCACGGAGGCGAAATGGAATTCCTGATCTCGCACCGCTTCGGAGCGCTCAGCGGCGGCCCGTACGAGTTCTTCGGGCTGGATCAATCGAGCATTCGGCTCGGACTGGAATACGGATTGCGCGATTGGATCAACATCGGCCTGGGACGTAGTTCCTATGGCAAGGAATTCGATTCTTTCGTCAAACTTCGGCTTCTGCGACAAAGCAAGGCCAGTCCGGTTTCGGTCACGACCTTCTCCAGCGTAGCCTACAACACGCTGCGCCCGATCGACCCCGGCCTGCCCGTGCCGACCCAGTCCCGCCTGGCCTATGCCAATCAGGTGCTCATCGCCCGCAAGTGGAACGACTACTTTTCCTTGCAACTCATGCCCACTCATCTGCACTATAACCTGGTGGAAACCGGACAGGATCGCAACGACGTCTTTTCGATCGGGGCCGCCGCCAAAGTACAGGTCAGCAAGAACATTGCCCTGACGGCCGAATATTACTACACTTTGCCCAATCAACTTTCCAC
>JAGQXA010001037.1 GCA_020436865.1 Saprospiraceae bacterium
CCTCGGTCGCCCGGTCCAAGAAGGACGGGGGCGAAAAAAAGCTTACCGACGAACTCGACGAACTGCTGCAGTCGGCCTTCCGCGAAAGCCTCGAAGAGGAAATACAAAAGCATACCCGCGACGATTTGTACGGGTCTTCGCCGCGTCCCCGCCGCCGCCGTCGCACCACCAGTAAGTCGGGGCTCGATTCCCTCATCCGCCGCACCGTGGAAACCAGCGAGATCGAGCTGAATTACGATCAGCCGGCTCGCCAACGTATCTCCCTCGCCTTCGACCCGGACCTACTCGAAAAATTGCGCGAGATCGCCCGGCTCGAAAAAACCTACCTCAAAGATATCATCGGACAGGTGATCGAAGAATACATCCACCGCTACGAACAGAAGAAGCCGCGCTAGCGTATGCCTCATGCAGCGTCCGCTTCCTTCCAGGAGTCCTTTATTCAACGAATACCAGTGGTCATAGGACCCAAGAAATCCAGCATCCCGCCTTCGCTATCCCGACTTAGTCGGGACGGCGGGCAAAGCCCACATCAGAATCCAGAATCCAGAATCCAACATGAACCCACGCTACACCTTCTTGCTTATCGCGTTGTTTTCCAGCGCCTCCCTCTTCGCCCAATCCACCCTAACCCGGGTGTATGAAATATTCGAAGCGAAATGCACCGGCTGCCACGGTCATGTAGATCCGGAAGCGGGACTCGACCTGGAAGGCGTCGGGGCCACTGCAAACGAAAGGGCGCTCGATGTATACGGTCACCTGTTTGGCGTCATTCCAGCGAATGCGGATGCCGCGGCAAAGGGCTTCCAGTATATCTATCCCGGACGGCCCGATAGGAGCTTCCTTTTCCGTAAGGTCAATCATGGGCTGGAGCCTCTGATCGAGCTGGGCGCCGCCGAAGGCGACCCGATGCCGAAGGACGAACCGCCCTTGTCGGAGGTCGAACGCGAACTGATCAGGCAGTGGGTGCTCTTCGGCGCCAAGCCCGTCCAAACGGTGATCGACGAGCAGCTATTGGTCGATTACTACGGTGGGCAGGGGCTGGCCAGCTTCGACACGCCGCCGCCGGCGCCCGACCCCTCCGAAGGGTTTCAGATCAAGATGGGCCCCTTCTTCCTCGCTCCGGCCGGCGAGCCGCTCGACGAACGCGAGTTCTTCCAGAAATACGAACTCGACCTGCCGGAAGCCCTGGAGGTCTACCGCATGGAGCTCCTTTTTTCCAGCTATTCGCACCATTTCATCCTGTTCGACTACGATTCGCCTTCGGTGGCCCAGAATGTCGCTCCGGGATTTCGCCCCGAACCTTACCATCAGGGCATTAGCTACACTGCGGCCGTACAGGAGCCGACCGACCTGCTTCTGCCGCAGGGCACGGCCTTCCTATGGGGCGAAAACATGGTGCTCGATCTGAACTCGCACTACATCAACTATTCGGCCAACCAGGTGTACCAGGCCGAGGTGTACGTCAATGTCTACACCCAGCCTTCCGGCACTGCCGCCCAGGAGATGCAGACCACCCTGTTTGCCAACTTCGACATCTACATTCCCAACGACGGCGACCTGCATACGTTCTCGAAGACCGTCAACTCCAATTCCGGCGAGGTTTTCCTCTGGGGCCTGATGGGGCACACGCATAAATATGGCAAGGGATACAAGGTGTATCGCCGCACCGGCGGGCAGCAGGGCGAGTTGCTCTATGACGCTTCCTGCCCACAGGGCATACCGGGATGCGTGAGCCCGTACTTCGATTACCAGCACATTCCGATGCGGCTCTTTGCACCCTTGCAGCCTCTGACGATCAACCCTGCCAACGGCTTTATCCACGAAGCCTCCTGGTTGAACTACGGCCCGGAAGACGTTTGGTATGGCCCCACCTCCGACGACGAGATGATGTTGCTGGTCGCCATGTTCACCTTCGACGACGAAGGGGTCGTCATCGCCGATGCCAAGGAAACTGCTCATTCACTACCGGGGGTACGGGTGTCGCCCAACCCGGCTGACGACCGCCTGGTCGTTTCCCTTCCGGAAAATACCGGACCGGTCGAACTGCAGTTGTTCGACGCGCTTGGACGTCAGGTCCTCAAGCAGGAAGGTGCGGAAACGCTGGAAGTCAGTAGGAATAACCTGCCTGCCGGATGGTATCTGTACCGCGTCCGGGACGAAGACGGACGCCTGGCCGTCGGCAAGCTTGTGTTCGAATAGAAGCCGGAGGATCCTTGGATCCCTGGATCCAAGGATCCTTGATCTCAGCTGCTGCTTTTCTTCTTCGGCGCTTCGGTTGGCAGAGCGGGTTTGTTGCTCTTCTTGTTGCGGGTCTTTCCGTAAGAGTTTAAACGGAGTTTACCTCTGCGGGTACGACGGTCTCCTTTTCCCATGGTCCAAACTTTTTTGGTGATGAAAAAAATGATCATGGCTAAGTTAGCAATTTGATCTTGGATCTTGCTTTGCCCGCCGTTCCCGATTGCAATCGGGATCAGCCTAGGTGGGGATCGGGCTTTGCCCGCCATAGCCTCGGCGAAGGCGGGCCCTCTGTCTTTCCTCTTTCTACTTTCCTCTTTCTACTCCCCTAGTACGACCACAGGTCCATCTCGTAGTTGAAGATCTCCTGTTCGAGCCGGTCGGCCTCGTGGAGGCGGTCGACCCCTTCCAGATAGTCTTTCAGGCGGCGGTCGTGTACGTTGCTGACCTTGGTGACGTAGCTGTCGAAGAAGCGCATTTCGATCCAGTCTTCCCAGCTCAGGGGGCTGGCGTCGGCATAGGGGTTGAACACCTTGTGCCGGGCCAGTGTATAGCGGGCTTTGGGGTAATAGATCCAGAAGATCGGCTTTTCATACAGGAAGTTACCCGATTCGTCGTTGACGGCCTGAACCGGCGCGATGCCGAGGATGCGGAACTTGAGCTGCGAATAGCGGGTGTCGACCCACCACACCTCCTTGAGGCGGTACTTGACGATGCTGGCCGGATCGACGTCGTTGGAAACGACCTGGATCGTTTCCTCGTAGGTCTCCGGGTCGAATACCCGGATGGTGTCGGTTTGGGAGAGGGTCTGGTGCACCTCATCGGGCGTCATGGGGGTGGTGAATTCATCGTCGGCGGGACGGTAGGCGGTCAGGTTGCCTTTTTCGATCTCTTCGAGCAACACGGAAAAAAAGGGTTCTTCCGGATAGCGAAAGGGTAGGTTCATCTTCTGCCGGGTGTCGATCTCGCGCCAGACGCGCCGCTCCCAGAGGATGTCGCGTTCCTGAACGTCGGGATAGTCGAGCACCGGATGTTGCAGTAGATGGGTGCGCTCGACGATGTCGTCGAGGGGGATGGAATCGCAATCGCAGGATTCCGGATTTTCCTGGGCAGATAGCTGGAGGCAGGGCAATAGCAATACCAGCCAGCAAAGCACTACGTCTTTCATGGTCGAAACAGGTTTTGGGTTCGAAAATGGGCTTGCAAAAAATTGGCTGGATCGGCAGGGGTAGAACGGGATGACTCCGTCAAATGTTGGCTTTCCCGGATAGTTTAACAGATCAGCGGGCCCGCCACAGGGCCAGCGCGTCGGCGATCCGGCGGTCGTTGGCGAGGCGGGGCACTTTGTTCTGTCCGCCGAGTTTGCCCTGTTCTTTCATGAAATTCCGGAAGGCATCTTTTTGTAGAACGGTGATCTTCAGCGGGCGCAGGATCTTGCCGTCGATCAGGTCCTGATAGTAGATGTTCTGTTCGACCATCGCCCGGTCGACGGCTTTGGCGAAGGCCTCCAGATCGGCCGGGGGGCGATCGAACTCGATCAGCCATTCGTGGTAGGGAAGTCCTCCTTCCGGCGGATTCACCTGGGGCGCCACGGTGAACTCGACGACATGAAAGGATTGTCCGGCGCGGGCCTGCTGCAGGGCCTCCTCCACTTCCTTGCCGATCACGTGCTCGCCGAAGGCGGAAATGAAGTGTTTGGTGCGGCCGGTGACGACGAGCCGATAGGGGGCTTTCGATACGAAGCTGACCGTGTCGCCGATGTTATAGCCCCACAGACCGGCATTGCTGTTGATGATCAGGGCGTAATTGACCCCCAGTTCGACCTCTGCCAGCGAAAGCCGGGTCGGCCGGTCGTCGAAGATCTCGTCGGCCGGCACGAATTCGAAAAAGATGCCGGAATTGGCGTTGAGCAAAAGCCCCGGCTCCGTTTGGCTGTCCTGGAAGGCGATAAAACCCTCCGAGGCCGGATAGGTCTCCACGCTGTCGACGCGTTTGCCGACCAGCTCTTCCAGGGCGGCGCGGTAGGGCTCGTAGTTGACCCCGCCGTACACGAACACCGAGAAATTGGGGAAAAGCTCGGCGATGTGTTTCTTACCCGTATGGGCCAGCAGCCGCTCGTAGTACATTTGCACCCAGGGCGGGATGCCGCTGATCAGGCGCATGTCCTGGTCGTGGGTTTCGCGCACGATGGCTTCGACCTTGTCTTCCCATTCTTCGATGCAATTGGTTGCGTAGCCGGGCAGTTGGTTGGTGCGCAGCCAGGCCGGCACGAGGTGATTGACGATGCCCGACAGTCGTCCGGTCGGGATGCCGTTCTTCGTTTCCAGTTCGGGGCTGCCGGAGAGGAAGATCATCTTGCCGTCGAGGAAACTGCCGTTTCCGGTGCGGGCGGAGTAGTTGAACAGGGCGTTGCGGGCCGTGCCGAAGTGGTTGGGCAGGCTTTCGGTGGTCAGGGGGATGTACTTGACGCCCGAGGTCGTACCGGAGGTTTTGGCGAAATAGCGCGGGAGGCCCTTCCACAGTACATCGGGTTCACCGCGGAGGATGCGCTCAATGTAGGGTTTGAGGTCTTCGTAATCGCGGATCGGCACCTGCTCGCGGAAGGCCTCGTAGGAGGTGATGCGGTCGAAGCGATGGTCGCGGCCGAAGGCCGAGTGGCGGGCGGTGGCTACCAGTTCGCGTTGGATCTGTTGTTGGGCGTTTACGGCATCGGCCGACCAGCGGTCGATCCGGCGGGCGATCTGTTTGGCGAAGGGGCGGACAAGAGCGGCTTTGAATCCCATGTAGCGTGGATTTTTGGATCAGAGGTCGCCCTGCTGAGGGCGCAAAACGATGTCTTCGACCACGGCCGCCGGGCTCATGGCCCAGGCGCTCCACACAGCCTGGGCCACATCGGAGGCTTGCATGAGGCGGTCGGCCGGGAAGTCGGCGCCCTTCCAGGAATCCGACCAGGTGGCCCCGGGCAGGACGGCCGTCACCTTGATGCCTTTGTCCTTGAGCTCTTCGCGCAGGTTCTTCGAAAAGCCCAACAGGGCGAACTTGGAGATGCTATAGGAACCGCCGTTGGGGTAGGCGTGCAGGCTGGCGATCGAGCACATGTTGAAGATATGCCCTCGTTTTTGCTGGAGGAAGATGGGCAACAGGGCACGGGTGAGGTGGTAGGCGCTGTACAGATTCGTTTCCATCATCCATTCCAGGTTGCCCTCCGCTTCGTCGTGCACGGCGCCCGGGGCGAACACACCGGCATTGTTAACCAACACGTCGATCTGCGACCAGTGCGACCGCACGAAGGCGGCAAAGTCGAGCACGTCCTGTTTTTTCCTGAAATCAGCTACCTTGACGAGCACTTTTACACCGTGGGCCTTTTCCAGTTCGCGTTGCATGGCGTCGAGGTCGGCCTGGGTACGGGCGCAGACCGCCAGGTCGAAGCCCTGTCCGGCAAAATGCTCGGCGACCGCGCGTCCGATGCCTTTGGTAGCTCCGGTGATGATGATATTCATGATTGGCGGTTGTTTTCCAAAACTTATCCGCGAAGGTAACGGTTTTGCTTAATAACTTTGGCCTGTCAAAACCGGCTGGACTTACAATCAAAAGAACATGAGAGGAGATCTGATCCTGAAAGTGCGACTGATCCTTTACAACAAGGGAAAGATCCTGTTGCTGAAGCAAACGCGCCGCAACGGCGGCAACTATACCCTGGTGGGCGGAACGATCGAGCAAAAGGAATTCGCCCGTGAAACGCTCATCCGCGAAAGCCAGGAAGAGGCCGGCCTGATCCTCAAGGCGAAAGATCTGCAACTGGCGCATGTGCTGCACAAGAAGACCAAATCGGGGCAGCGCATGACCCTGTATTTCAAGACCAGCAAGTGGGAAGGACGCTTGCGGCCGGGCGAGCCGAACAAGTTCAAGCAGGTAGCCTGGTTTCCGCTCGACAATCTGCCGAAGAACCTGACCACTACGGTGCGCCACGTGCTCGAAGAGTACCGCAACGGCCACCTTTATTCCGAATACCGCACCTGACCAAACGCAAAGAGGGGCCGGAAATTTCCGGCCCCTCTTTGTTTGTCGGCGGCTTCGCCGCTAAGGGTATTCGATCTTATTCCCCTTCGTTTTTCACCAACTTCACTTTGGCGGCGTCGGAGCTTTCGGTCGACTGGGCGTCTTTGCCCGTGCAGCTCGAAGTGCTGGTCTTGGAAGCCTTGGCCTTGCCGGCACAGCAGGCGGGAGTTTTCGAAGAAGCGCTCGAAGCTTTGGCTCCTTTCGAGGAGCAGCAGCCTGCCTTTTCCTCCGGCGATACGTTGACGAACTTGGCCGACTTGGTGCAGTACTCCACTTCGGTGTAGCTCACTTTACCGGAAGCGGCGCAAACATCCTTCCGTACATACGTGACCTTGCCGCTTTCGGCATCGGTGCGCGATTCGATCGATTCGTCGAGGGAGGCTGCTTTGGCAGCAGCGGTGGAAGAACAGGAAGCCTTTTCGACGGAGGTCGTGGCCGATTTATCGGCGCCGTGGCAATCTTGGGCCTGGGCCGTCAGGGAAACCAATCCACAGAAGGCGAAGAAGAGTAGGAATTTCTTCATGAGACGAAAATTAGTTAGGTGAACAAAATGGTCTGTAAATTGCGAGAAGCCTCCAAATTTAGCGAAGGCGCACTAGGTTTTCTATCAGCCCGCTTGTTTTAGGAATTTTTTAACGTTTTTTGCCGGGCGGTCCGGCCGCCGATTTTTTTCTAACTTCATGGCGGTTTATCACTTCAAATTCCCGTTCATGCAAAAGTTGTTCCTCTTCGGCTCCTCCGCCCTGGCCATGACCTGCCTCCTGATCGCCTGTTCTTCCGGGAAATACACCCCCCAGAAGCTTCCCGACAATCGCCTCCATTTCGGCTCGGGGGGTGGGTTTACGGGCGCGGTGACCGAGTACATCCTCCTCGAGAACGGACAACTCTTTCTGGCCGATTCCTACCGGAAGGACACCGTCGAGCTGACGACCATGTCTCGTGCGCAGGCCAAAGGCTATTTCAAATCGCTCGATTCGCTGCGGCTGGAAAAATACGACTTCTACCATCCCGGTAACATGTATTTCTTCCTGCGCCAGGTCGATGAGATCATCGACCACAAGGTCACCTGGGGCGACCAGCAAGTGAACGTGCGCGACGACGTCAAACGACTGCACGCCAACCTGCAGGAGGCCGTCAAGGGCCGCAAGATCCTCTACCACCGGCTGCCGGAGAAGGAGAAAAAGGACAAGAATCCCTCCGGTTACTGGCAGTGAGGTCCCGATTTCATCACTTTACTACTTCCAACAAATGGTCCGCACCGCTTTTTTCCCGTTGCTTCTGCTTTTGTCGCTGAGCGGCAGCCTCGTTGCGCAGAACAAACCACTGCGCTCCGTTCCCGCTACTCCGGCCCCGCTCCCTCCGTCTACCTTCGGCATTCCGAAACCGATCGTTTCCGTTCCGTCGGCCGGTTCTACGCTTTCTTCGCTCGCTACCTTTCTGGCCAAAGGCCCGCTGTCTGCGCCGGCCCGGTCGCAAGCCCCACAGAAATGGTGGCGGGAATATCGCGATCCGCAAAGCGGCCGGCCGATCTGGATCACCGGCACTTTGCCGGAGGCCGAGGGCGGTTCTTACGAGGAAAAAACTACCCGCTACTTCCAGGCATTGGCAGAACCCCTCGCGATCGAAGCGCCGGCGGAAGAACTGACGCCCGGCCGCTTTCAGGAGAGCGGCGCCGGCCGCGCGCACTGGCGCTTTACGCAAGAATATCAGGGCATTCCGGTGTACGGCAGTGAACTCATCCTGCATTTCGATCATGGCGTTCCCCGGCAGCTCAATGGCCGTTGCTTCCCGACTCCGCGTCTGGAAGGAGCGGCTCTGGAACCCGCCTTCGCGGAAATGACGGCCGTGGAACTGGCCAAGGGCTACCTGCTGGCCGTACAACAGACGCCCTTTCTGCCGTCTGTGCCGGAACACCTGCTGCCCGCGTCGCGTGAGCAAGCGCGCCTCGTCATTTTTCACCCCGCCGCCGACCCCGATCGCGAGCGGCTGGCCTGGGAAGTGATCTTGCTACCCAATCTGGTCGATCGCTGGCAGCTTCTGCTCGATGCTCTTACCGGCGAAGTGCTCCAGGCCCATAACGAAAGTTGCCGGTTCCACGGGGCCGCCGCTGCACCTGCTGCCGGGCATGTACCGGCCCTGCCGCCGCCCGGCCCGGCCATTGCCAACGCCACTGACCTGTTGGGCGTTTCCCGCACCATCAACACCTACGAAAGCGGCGGGAACTACTTCCTGATCGACGCCACGCGGACCGAAATGTTTGTGCCGCAGCAATCGGTCTTTCCCAACGATCCGGTCGGCGTGATCTGGACGGTCGACGCTTTCAACGGCTCCTGGCAATCGGCCGATTTCTCGATCGGGCATGTCGTGTCGCCCAACAACGCCTGGAACAACCCAACGGCCGTGTCGGCCCATTACAACGCCGGCGAGGCCTATGAGTATTTCCTGTCGACCTTCGACCGCGTTTCCATTAACGGACAGGGCGGCAACATCGTCTCGCTGATCAACGTGGCCGATGACAATGGGCCGATGGACAACGCCTTTTGGAATGGCTTCGCCATGTTCTACGGCAACGGCAATGTGGCCTTCCAGCCCCTGGCGCGGGGCAAGGATGTGGCCGGGCACGAAATGTCGCATGGCGTGATCCAATCGACCGCCAATCTCGAATACTTCGGCGAGTCGGGCGCCCTCAACGAATCGTTTGCCGACATCTTCGGCGCCATGATCGACCGCGACGACTGGCGCATCGGCGAAGACGTGGTCAAACTGAGCGCTTTCCCCTCCGGCGCCCTGCGCGATCTGTCGAACCCCAACCAGGGAGGCAATGGCATTAACGATCCGGGCTGGCAGCCCGATCATGTGAACGAGCAATACACCGGGAGCCTCGACAATGGCGGGGTGCATATCAACAGCGGTATTCCCAATCACGCCTACTATCTGGTGGCGCAATCGATCGGCAAAGACGAGGCCGAGCAGATCTTCTACAAAGCGCTCGACGAGTACCTGGTGAAGTCCTCGCAGTTCATCGACTGCCGCCTGGCGGCGGTACAGGCGGCCACCGACCTCCACGGCACGAACTCCTCCCAGGTCAATGCGGTCAAAAGCGCCTTCGACGCGGTGGGCATCGTCGATGGACAAGGCGGAAACTACCAGGAAGATTTTGGGACCAACCCCGGCGACGAGTACCTCGTTACGACCGATCCGAACCAGTCGGCGCTCTATCTGTACGAGGGCGGCGGCTCTCCGGTGGTAGAACCCTTATCGCAGCTCGACCCCGTCAATCGACCGAGCGTGACCGACGACGGCTCGGCGATGGTGTTTGTGGCCGCCGACAAGACCATCCGCGTGATCTTTTTCGATTGGGCCGGCGGTACCTATACCGAAGACGTGCTGCAGTCCGACCCGATCTGGTACAATGTGGCCGTGTCGCGCGACGGCTTGCGCCTGGCTGCCCTGACCGACGATCCGGAGCCCCTGGTTTGGGTGTTCGATTACGGCCTGGGCGAATGGCGTTCGTTCGAACTGTACAATCCGACCTATACCCAAGGCGTGGAAACCGGCGACGCCCTGTACGCCGATGTGCTGGAATGGGATTTTTCCGGGCAGTATGTCCTCTACGACGCCTACAATGTGATCGAAAGCACCTTCGGCGCCGACATCGATTATTGGGACATCGGTTTCCTGCACGTCTGGAACGCTTACGATGGCTATTGGGCCGGCGGCAACGTGGCAAAACTGTTTTCGGCCCTGCCGGAGAACACCAGCGTAGGCAATCCGACCTTCGCCAAGAATTCCGACTACATCATCGCCTTCGACTGGATCGACAATTACTCTTCCTCCTACGAGCTATACGGCGTCAATCTGCAAACCGGTGCGACGGGCGTCATTTTCGACAATCCCGTGCTCAACTACCCGAACTATTCCATCGACGACGAACGGATAGCGTTTAATGCCCTCGACCTGTCGAACAACGATGTATTGGGCTACATAGAGCTCAATCCCGATAAGATCAGTCCGGCGGGCAATGGAGTGGTGCTGCTCGATAACCGCTCCCAAGGCGTCTTCTTCGCCAACGGCCTGCGTCCGCTGGCCGACGAGGAGGTTGCACTTCCGGAAAATGCCCTGCGTGCGTTTCCCAACCCGACCGGCGGCGTGTTGACCATCGAGCTCGAACTAGATGCCGACGCTACGCTGCCGGTAGAGGTCGTCGACCTGCTCGGACGGAGCCTGCAGCGACAGTGGTGGAACGCCGGGCCGGGCCGGGCACAGCTGGAGCTTTCGCTAGCACAGTATCCCGCCGGGCAGTACGTGGTGCGGGTGGGAAGGCAAAGCATACGAGTGTACCACCCGTAACCCCGAATGCCATTCGGGGAAAAAAGAAACCCACCCTTGAAGAAGATCCTCATCGTCCGCTTTTCCTCGATCGGCGACATCGTGCTGACCACGCCGGTGCTCCGCTGCCTCAAGCTGCAGTTGGGCGCCGAGTTGCATTTTCTCACCAAGAAGGCCTACCGGGAGTTGTTGGTCGCCAATCCGCATCTCGACCGCATCTGGACGATCGAGCGCCGCGTGTCGGAGGTGCTGCCGGCCTTGCGAAAGGAGCGCTTCGATCTGGTCGTCGACCTGCACCGCAATTTGCGGAGCCTGCAACTTAAGTGGCATTTGCGGCGCCCCTCCGTATCGTTTCAAAAGTTGAACTGGGAGAAGTGGCTGATGGTGCGTTTCAAGATCGACCGTCTTCCCGACCGGCACATCGTCGATCGCTATCTCGATGCGGTGCGGACGTATGGAGTGCAGTATGACGGGCAAGGGCTCGACCATTTTATCCCCCCGGAGCAGGAGGTAGACCTGGCTGCGGCGCTGGGCCTGCACGAACCCTTTACCGCCTTTGCCATCGGAGCGGCGCATGCCACCAAGCGCCTGCCCGCCGATAAGATCCTGGCCGTCTGCCGGCGGCTGCCGGGCCCCGTCGTTCTGCTCGGCGGACCCGGAGAACAGGCGGTCGGCCGGTCGGTCGCCGAACAATTGGGCGATCGCGTACATGATACTTGTGGGCGTCTTTCGCTGCAACAATCCGCCTCCGTCGTGCGGCAAGCCCAGGTAGTGATCAGCCACGATACCGGCCTGATGCACCTGGCGGCCGCCTTGCGCCGGCCGGTGGTGTCGGTGTGGGGAAATACGATCCCGGCCTTCGGCATGTACCCGTTCTTTCCGGCCGGCATCGCGCAGCAAGTGGTCGTGGAAGTGGAGGGCCTGAGCTGTCGGCCCTGTTCTAAGATCGGCTACGAGGCCTGTCCGCGCGGCCATTTCCGCTGCATGCGGGAGATCTCTGAAGAAGCGATCGAGCGGGCCGTAACCGGCTTCCGGAAAGCTTGACGAGCGACAAAAAACGGATTTGTCGTTCATCAGTGAAAATTGCAGGAAATTGGTTTGTCGAAGCCGCATTTAACATCTAACTTGCTCGGGATTCTGGCAAAATTTGTCAGAAATCGCTTATCTTTCGCAATTCATGCCGGTCGGGAGGCTGACCGCCGTGGATATACCAAAATTGAGCGACCGGAAGAGAAAGGGGCCGAGGCCCGCATTTTCACCCACGCGAACTATTTTCTAAACACGATCGTATGAGATTTACGAAAGCTCTACTATTCACCCTTGGCTGTTTCTTTGGCCTCTCCCTACAAGCACAAGACATTCACTTTTCCCTCTTCAATTACTCGCCCCTGACCTTGAACCCGGCCTTCACCGGCGCCTACGAAGGATCGTTCCGCATCGGCGGCATCTACCGGGATCAGTGGGCCAGCCGGCTTCCGAATCAATTCGTCACCCCCTCCTTTTTCGTCGACGCGCCTGTACTGGCTATTGGCAAGGGCGACTGGATCGGCGTGGGCGGCATGACCTACCAGGATAAGGTGGGCGCCGGCAACCTGCGCAACAATAGCTTCCAGTTTTCGGCGGCCTATCACAAGGCCCTCGGAAAGGGAGGCAAAACGACCCTGACCCTCGGGGTGCAGGGCGGCCAATCGCAGCGGAAGTTCGACCCGACCTCCCCGGAACTCATCTACGAAGACGAACTCGATCTGGGTGGTGGCCTGGGTAGCGGCAACGGCGTCGATCGCAACCGCGTGGGCGATCAGGCGAGCTATTTCGACCTCAACGCCGGTCTGTTGCTGCGCTCGCAGGTCGACGAAGGGATGGACTTCAATGTGGGCTTCGCGCTTCAGCACCTGCTCACGCCCGAATACAACCTGATCACGGCCAATAATACCGACAACGAACTGCCCATGCGCATCAGCGCCCACGGGCAGTTGAATGCCGATATCGGCGAAAAGTGGATGGTTTCGCCGACGATCCTCTTCCTCAATCTGAATCCGGCCACCCAGTTCGCCGTGCAGGGATGGGGCGGTTACTACCTCAAGCCCGAACGCGACATCATCCTGAAGGCCGGGTTGGGGTACCGGGTCGGTTCCTCCGGCGAAGTACTGCTCGGCATCGACTACAAGGCATTCAAGGTGGCCGCCAGCTACGATATCAACTTCTCCGAACTGGGAGCAGTGACCTATAACCGGGGTGGTTTCGAGATCGCCGCGACGTACATCGCCCGGATCTACAAGAAACCGACCGTTAAGCCGGTCATCCTTTGTCCGAAACTCTAACCAGCCCCCCCCGGGCGATCCTGCTAATCCGTTATTCAAAAAATTGCACGTCTTCATGAGAAATATATTTTCGATCATAGCTCTTCTCTGCCTAGCGGCCCCCTCCTGGGCCCAGCCGCTCAACCGGGCTACCTACGCCTCGATGATCCAAACGGCCGAGGAGCAGGTGCAAAAGCAAGATTATTACAACGCCATCGAGTGGTACGAAAAGAGCTACGATGAGCGCAAGGACTACGACGTAGCGCTGCAACTGGGCTACCTCAATTTCTATATCCGCGACTACCGCGATGCCTCGCGCTGGTTCGCCCGGGCCATTCGCCGCGACAAGAAAGGCGAGTACAACGAGGCCCGCTTCTACTACGCCCAGGCGCTCAAGATGAACGAAGAGTACGACGAGGCCATCGAAGAGTTTAAGACCTATCTGGAATCGGCTACCGACGAGGCCAAACGCGAACTGGCCGAAGCCGAGATATCCGGCGCCGAGTTCGCCAAGATCGCCCGCGATGCCGACGGCCTGACCATTTCCAATGCCGGCCGCAAGATCAATAGCAGCAATTCCGAATATTCGCCGGTACTGGCGCCGGGCGGAGATGCCATGTACTACGCCAGCATGAAATTCGACGAGCTCGTCGTGATCGAAGGTAAGGGCGACGAAGATTTTCACGTGAAGATCTACACCTCACAGAAAACCGACGAAGGCTGGGGAGAACCGAGCGTGCTCGATCAGCAGATCAACCGCCCGGGCTACCACAACGCCAATATCGCCCTGTCTAAAGACGGCCGCCGCATGTACTTCAACCGCCAGTTGCTGGTGGGCAACGAAGTGTCGGAAAGCAAGATCTACGTCAGCGAAGGCTCCGGCAGCAGCTGGGGCCCGGCCGATGAGGTACAGGGTATCAATGGCGACTACATCGCCAAGCACCCGGCCGTCGGCGAACTATTTGGAAAGGAAGTCCTGTTCTTCGTTTCCGACATGGACGGCGGCTATGGCGGCTTCGACCTGTACTACGCCACCTATAAGGGCGATGGCATTTTCGGCGATCCCGTCAACCTGGGTCCCAAGCTCAATACGGCCGGCGACGAGGTGACGCCCTTCTACCGCGACGGCGTGCTGTACTTCAGCTCCGACGGCCATCCCGGCCTGGGCGGGCTCGATATCTTCAACTCGGTTTGGGACGGCACCATCTGGAGCGAGCCGGCCAACATGGGTAAAGGCTATAACTCCAGCGTCGACGACCAGTATTTCATGCTCGACGAAGAGGGGTATACGGGCTTCCTGACCTCCAACCGGCCGGGCAACGGCTCGAAGTCGGTCAAAGGCCGTACTTGCTGCGACGATATTTACAATGTGAGCCTCAAGGTCATTACGGCCGATCTGGTCGCTACGGTCTTCGATTCCGAAACCAAGAAACAGCTTTCGGGCGCGACGGTCGAACTGATCGACCTGACCGACGATACCCCGGCCTCGATCGGATCGAAGTCCAACTCCAGCGGCAACGCCTTCGACTGGCCGCTCGAACTCGACCAGATGTATCGACTGATCGCCACGCGCGACGACTATTTCGCCGATACGGTCGAATTCCACACCGAAGGCCTGCTCGACTCCAAGACCTTCCAACTCGAACTCTTCCTCGATCCGGCTCCGGTTTATATCACGCTTTCGCGCGAAGAGCCGATCGAACTGGAGAACATCTATTACGATTTCGACGACGACAAGATCCTGTCGGATGCCGAGCAAGACCTGCAACTGGTACTCGAACTGATGGCGCAGTATCCCGATATGGTCATCGAACTCTCGTCGCATACCGACGCGCGCGGTAACGATGCCTATAACCGGGCCCTGTCGCAGCGCCGGGCCGAATCCGCCCGCCGCTGGCTGATCGAGCGCGGTGTCGAGCGCAAGCGCATCCAGGCCGTGGGTTACGGGGAAACGCAGCCGAAAAAGATCTCGGCCAAGCTGGGAGCTGAGTACGATTTCCTCAAAGAAGGCGACGAACTGACGGAGGCCTTCATCAACACCCTCGAAACGGAAGAGCAAAAAGAAGCGGCGCACCAGATCAACCGTCGCACGGAGTTCAAGATCGTAGCCGGTCCGACCAGCATCAAGATCGAAGAACGCCGCCTCGTGCGCAAAGGCGCCACCGAGGTGAAGCCGGAACAGCAACAGCAGGAGCAGGACGAAAAAAAAAATTGATTGAGCCCAAGCAGGGAACGCCGCAGATCCATCCCTTTTCCTCTTTGCACAAGCGGACCGATCTGAAAGGCGTACCCATCATGCAGTTCGATCGGCGCGAAGTCGATCTGGGCAAGGTCAAGAAAGGGGAAAAGCGTTCGTTCGAGTACCGCTTCACGAACCTGGGCGACACCCCCCTGGAGATCGACATCATCTCCGCCTGCGATTGCACGACGCTCGAATACAACTACGGGCCCTATGCCCCCGGCAAAGGCGATGTGATCAAAGTGGTGTTCGACAGCACGGAAAAGGACGAGGCCGAAACCATCGACATCGACATCATCCTCAAGAACCTCCTGCCGGGTACGGATGTGCCCATCATCGAACGGCTGGAGTATTCGTTCGACATCCAAAAGTAAAAGCCATAAACGGCAGCGGCCCGGCGGGAAGACTTCCAGACGGGCC
>JAGQXA010001038.1 GCA_020436865.1 Saprospiraceae bacterium
GAAAGCTGATCGACATTCTGACCCAGCGCTACGATTTCGATCCGACCCGGGTGACAACCCTCTACAACGGGGAGGCTACGCTCAAGTCGATCATGCAGCGTTTTCGGGGGTATGCGGCCGAATTGGGCGACGACGACAATCTGGTCATCTATTTTTCCGGGCACGGCTGGTACGACAAGGTCTTGAAGGAAGGGTATTGGATACCCGTCGAAGCGGGCGTAGAGGCCATCGAAGATTACATCCCCAACAGCACGATCGTGAACTTCCTGCGGGTCACCAACACCCACCATACTTTTCTCATGGCCGACTCGTGTTTTTCCGGCACCCTGTTCGCGCAGTACCGCCCGGCGGCCGCGGCCGTGCACCGGCTGGAGCAGGACCCTTCCCGCTGGGGACTGACCGCCGGACGGAACGAGATCGTGTCGGACGGCCAGGATAGCAGTCCCTTTGCCGAAAACCTCCTCTACTTGCTGGAAAACAACCAGGACGACAGCGTCCCGGTTGCCGGACTTTGCCAGCGCGTGGTAGAAGCGGTTGCCAGCAATTCCGAGCAGACCCCTCGCGGCGAGCCGCTGCAGAACGTCGGTCACCGGGGCGGCCAGTTCGTGTTTCATCGAAAGGGATATGTACCGACGATCGAGCCGCGGGAACCCGATGCCCGCCAGGATCGCAAGGAGCCCGGCAAGAGCGCGGTCGAAAGACCGGCCCAACCCTCCGCCGAGCCGCCCCACCAGGAAGCCAACCATTTCCGCAGTCTTTCCGACCTGCAGGCGGCGGCCAAGGAGAAGATGCTCAGCGACCTCGGTAAAGGCATGGAGTGGATCAAAGAAAAAGTGCGCACCGACTCGCGTTTTTTCAACGACCTCATTCTGCAAATGGGCCGCTTCCGGGGCGTCGCCGATCGCTACAAGATGGGGCTACTGCGCAGCGAGCAGTACGAGCTTACCGCCAACCAGATCCGCTACGCCTTACTTTCCATGATCGACGATCTGGAAGCCGACGATCTGCGACCGGGCGTGATCGGCTAGTTCGTCCTCACTGTTTCACAAATCGTCCTTCCTGCCAGTTACCGGAGCTGCCGAGCCGCAGAAAATAATGCCCGGCCGGGAGTGCCAAGGTTTCCAGCCGAACCTCCGTGCTGCCGGCGGGCAAGACTTCCTGCAACATCCGCCGGCCGAGCAGATCGTACACTTCGACCCGGGTGGTGTGCGTCGACGGCGCCGACCATTGCACCAGCAGTTCAGTGGAGGCGAGGGTCGGCGAAAGGCGGAGGGGAGGGGATTCGACCTCGACCGCGACCACCGGACCAAAGCTCAGCCGGCCGTCGAAATCGGCCTGACGCAGCCGATAGTAGTGCCGCCCCGGGAAAGGGCCGGCATGTTCGAAAAAGTAGGCAAGCGGCGCAGCACTTTCGCCCGCGCCCGGCACAATGCCGACGGTTTGAAAGAATTCGCCGTCGGCGCTGTGCTCGATCGCAAAGAAATCGTTATTCGTTTCCGAGCGGGTTTCCCAAAAGAGTTCGACCGCATTGCCATTCACCGCTGCCCGAAAAGACAGGAGCTCGACGGGCATGGCCGCCTGACAGACGCCACCCAGGGTCAAGCCTGCGAAAGAGCCTTTATTGGCGTTGACGCCGGCGTCTGACACCACTTCTCCAACCACCAGTAGAATGTCGGTTATGGCCGCGCCGCTGTACTGCATCCAAACCGTCTCGTCATTGCCGCAACCGTTGAAACTGCCATTGGCGTCGCCGTCGCAGAGCGATTGGTTGGCCGTACCGGTGGGGATATTCTGCTGATCGACGATGGTTGACCCGTTGAACAGGACGATCTGCCCCGGATAGCCGTCCAGGCCGTCCGAGCGCGACTCCAGGTCGCCGAGAAACATGCCGAATTCGGTAACGGCCTGGGAAAAGACGATCAGCAGCGCCCATTTCTTTCCGCCGGAAGGGCTGGCGTAGCCGTTATAGTATTCGAGATTCCCATCGCTATCGCCATCGATCATCCCAAGCGTGTTGGCCGAGGGAGCTTCCCCTTGCATGGTGTTGTCGGAATCGTCGCGCACGCCGCCGGTCGCCCCGCAGGCGTTAGTATAAGGGGTTCCCTTGGTGGCGAGGTCGCTATCGTCTTCGTTGACCAATCTTTCCTCGAAGCTGACCATACCCGGATAGGCTACATTGTTCGTTTGCACCAGTCCGATGATATTGCCGGCCCC
>JAGQXA010000339.1 GCA_020436865.1 Saprospiraceae bacterium
CGACCTGTGGTTGCGCGAACCCGGTTTCCCGGAATTGAAAAAGGCCACCCAACGCAAATTGCTCGCATTGGCCGACAAGCCGCTTCTATGCGAGCACCTTCTGGAAGCCGTGCGCCGACGCCGAGGATTGCTCCTGGAAAACAGCCCGGCCTATCAACTGCTAACGCTGGAACCGTTCCCTTGGGAAAACGCGCTTAGCCTCGCCCTGCTTCGACGACTGCAAGCCCATCTAAGTGAACAGAACGGCCTCTCGTGGGAGGGCTGGCACTACCGGGCGATCCTCCAGGTGGCCGGCTTTTCGATCGATCCTGCCCTGCTCGCGCGCGTCGGCAGCGGCTGGCCGCAGGAGGCCGCCAACTGGGGAATGTGGGAAGAAAGCGTTGAATACTTTTTGCGTACCTTGCAATTTCGCCGCCATTTTCACCGACTGTTCATGAACATCGCGCCATGAAGAAAGGAACGGAAGAAATACTTCGTCCGCACGCCGAACAAACCTATGCCGCAGAGCTGGCCATTCTGGCCGAGCTCGATAAGCGCCCGCGGCCGGTCCATTGGAAGCTCTCTCCCTGGGCGGTCGTGCAATATCTTCTGGGGGGCAAGCTGGAAGACGGTCGCGAGATCTCCCCCAAGTACTACGGGCAACGCCGGCTGATCGAAATTGCCGTGGCCACCCTGGCCACCGACCGGGCGCTGCTACTGGTGGGTATTCCCGGCACCGCCAAGACCTGGGTGTCGGAACATCTGTCCGCCGCGATCTCGGGCGATTCCACCCTGTTGATCCAGGGTACGGCCGGCCTCGGCGAGGAGGCCCTGCGATATGGCTGGAATTACGCGCGTTTGCTTTCAGAGGGTCCATCCCCGGATGCGCTGGTCGCCAGCCCCGTCCTGAAAGCCATGCAGGAAGGCAAATTAGTGCGGGTCGAAGAACTCACCCGCATCCCTTCCGACCTGCAGGACAGTCTGATCACCATCCTTTCGGAGAAAGTGCTGCCGGTACCCGAACTCAACACCGAGATCCAGGCGAGGAAAGGATTTAATCTGATCGCTACCGCCAATACGCGCGACCGTGGCGTACAAGAGCTATCGAGCGCTTTACGGCGGCGCTTCAACACGGTCGTCCTGCCCTTGCCGGCCTCCTTCGAAGAAGAAGTGCGGATCGTGCAGGCCCGGGTCGAGCAGGTCGGACAGCAACTAGAGTTACCCGCTTCTTCGGCGCCCGTCCAGGAGATCCAGCGGCTGGTCACGATCTTCCGGGAATTGCGGAGCGGCCGCACCGAAGATGGCCGCGCCAAACTTAAAGTTCCCAGCGGCACGCTTAGCACGGCCGAGGCCATCTCGGTGATGAATAGTGGGCAGTCGCTGGCCATCCACTTCGGCGACGGTCAGGTCAAAGCCGCCGATCTCGCCGCCGGTCTCACCGGCGCGATCGTCAAAGATCCCCTACAGGATCGCACCGCCTGGCTGGAATACCTGGAAACGGTGGTCAAGGAGCGCGACGATTGGAAGGACCTCTACCGCGCCTGTAAAGACCTGCTATGAAGAGCCTGCTCCTCCGCTTCCGATATGCCGGCCTCTTTGCCGGGATGCTACTCGTGACTTCCAACATCAACTGGGGGGGCGATCATTGGCGCAACCTTCTGCAGCACGATGCCCGTGGATATTACGACTACCTGCCGGCAGCCTTCATTTACCACGACCTTCAGTTCGGCTTTATCGACAGCCTGAACCGAAGTGGGATCTACGATCCAACCAAATTCCACGACTATCGCTTGACGATCGACAGCCAGGTGGTCAACAAGTACTACGCCGGGACGGCTGTTGCCGAACTGCCTTTTTTTCTGGCCGCCCACGCGTTGACCATTGCCAGCGGGGGGTCGGCCGACGGATACTCCCGCTTGTATCCGATCTTCATCAATCTGGGCGCCTTGTGCTATGCCTTGGCAGGGCTGTGGTTTACCGGGCAAACTTTGCGCTGGACGGATCTCCCCGCGTCCGGACGCAGTTTTGTTATGCTCGCTCTGTTCTTCGGCACCCATTTGTTCTACTACACCATCAGCGAACCAGGCATGTCGCATGTGTATTCCTTTGCTTTTGTCGCCGCCTTCTTGTCGATGGGGGGCCGCTACTTCCGCGAGGGTCGCGACAAGGCGCTGCCCGTACTTGCCTTTTGCCTGGCGATGATCGTATTGATCCGGCCGGTCAATGGGTTGGTCGTCGCTGCCCTGCCTCTGTTGGCCGGAAATTGGCAGACGCTTGTGAAGAGACTCAGTCACCTGCGACGCCGGCCGTTGCTGCTGGGAAGTAGCATACTTCTCTTCCTGCTGATCGTAAGTCTCCAGCCAATCCTATATTACCTGCAAACCGGCCACTGGTGGGTATATTCTTACGGGCAGGAAGGATTCAACTTCGCTCGCCCGGAGATCCTCAACTATCTGTTCAGCTACCGCAAAGGGCTTTTCGTATATACTCCTCTGACCTTTCTGGCCCTTTGGGGCGGATATTTTCTCTTGCGGCAGCGGCCCTGGGAAGGACTTGGAACCTTCCTTCCTTTGGTCTTGGGCGTCTATGTGTTCTCTTCATGGTGGTCGTGGTGGTATGGAGGCAGTTTTTCCCAACGGGCCATGGTGGAGTTCCTCCCGCTATTCGGTTACCTGCTGGCCTGGCTCTTTTTGCCACAGCGCACCGTAGCGGTACGCCGCACGGCCACTGCCCTTACGATCGCGCTGGTGTTGTTTTGTCAGGTCCAGATCTATCAGTATCGCTATCAGCGGATCCATTACTCGGAAATGAACGCGGAGCGCTACTGGAGTGAATTTTTGCGCATCGACCGTTTGATCAAGTAGCGTATGGAAATCAAGCTGATCGGAATTCGACACCATGGTCCGGGCTCGGCCAGAGCGACCTTGCAGGTGCTGACCGATGCAGAACCCGATTGCCTGCTGGTAGAAGCGCCGGCCGACGCCGAGGGCCTGATCGCTTCGATCGGCGATGCCGGTCTGGACCCGCCGGTGGCCATGCTCCTTTACAATCCCAAGGATTTCCAGCAAGCGATCTATCTGCCGTTTGCCGCCTTCTCTCCGGAATGGCAAGCCATGCGTTTTGCTTTGCAGCAGGAGATCCCGATCCGCTTTATGGACCTGCCGGCCGGCATGCTCTTTTCCGCAGAGGAAGAACCTCCGCAACTGCAACTCCCCCTGGAGCCCATTCCAGAACAGCAAGCGCCGGGCTGGGTAGACGATCCCCTGAGCGCCATCGCCCA
>JAGQXA010000340.1 GCA_020436865.1 Saprospiraceae bacterium
CCACGTAGGCGCCATCGCCCGTATAGGTATGGGAAGGATTAGCCTGGGTACTGGTCATGCCATCGCCGAAATCCCACAGATAGCTGGTGGCATTGGCCGAAGAAGTATTGGTAAAGTTGACGGTCGTACCATTGACCGCGGACGTGAACAAGGCCGTCGGCGGTTGCTGGATGACGATCAGGTCGTTGACCGAGTAGGTATCGTTACCGGCGGGGTTCACCACGGTCAGCGTGACGTCGTACACCCCGGCCTGGGTATAGGCTACGATCGGATTGGGTTGGTTGGAAGCCGAAGGAATACCGCCCGGGAACGACCAGATGTAGGCGATCGGGTTGTTTTCGGACAGGTCGGTGAACTGCACCGTAACGGGGATACAGCCGCTGGTCGGGGTGGCGGAAAAGTTCGCCACCGGCGGCAGCACGACCTTGCAATCGCTAAACAGGCGGAAGTTATCGACCCACATCTTGTTGCCGTGGCCGTTGTAGTTTTCGATCTTGATCTTGATGTTCTGCATGCCGTCGAAGGCCGAGAGATCGACGTTGAGGCAGTCGTTGCCGAAGGTGCCGGCGTAACACCAGTCGGAGAGTTCGTTGGGGTCGAAGGCAGTGGTCGTTTCCGGATGCGTGGCGAAGTTCCCGGAGCCGTTTTCCGTAGCGGCAAACACCCGGAAGGGAAAGGTCTGGCCGTCGTTGGTCGACACATAGATAATGAGCGAATCGCGGCGCGTAGCGCTATAGCGGGCATAGGCGTAATCGAGTTCGAGGCGCACGTTGCTACGACCGTAGAAGTCGAGGGTCGGGCTGACCAATCCATCGCGCTGGCCGGTGGCGTTGTAGGTGAAGTTATTGAGCAGCATGGCCCGCGTACCTTCCCGGCTGCCGCCGACCATGGTATTGGTCCAGGTGGTCTGATTGTCGGGATTGACCATGGTAAAGCCGCCATTTCCCGATTCGAAGTTCTGATAGAAAAAGAAGTCGGTACCGGCCGGCCCCACCGTAATGAAGCCTTGCAGCGTATTGGTCGACGAGCCGTTGCCATTAGTGGCCGTGAGGGTTACGCCATACACGCCCGGCGTGTTGTAGGTGATGGTCGGATTCTGCTGAGTGGACGTCGAGGGCGTACCGCCCGGGAACGACCAGTTCCAACTCGTCGGATCGTTGAGCGACTGGTCGTAGAAGGTCACGCGGCTACCGGTGCAAAGCACGTTGAGGTTGGAGGTGAACAACGGGATCGGCGGTACGGGCGGCACGCACTGCGAGAGGCAGCCGCCGGGGGCCGTATTGCTCTGGTAGTGGTTGTTGATCTGGTTGAGCGACTGGTTCGACCAGGTATTCGTATTGTTCACGGAGGGAGCCATGATGGTATTGGAGCCACTGGCGTCGTGTGTAGCCGATAGGTTGTGTCCGATCTCATGGGATGTCAGCACCCGCAGCAGGCTGGCGTTGGAACTGAAATCCTGCAGGCAATGATAGCGATCGAAATCGCAAACCGACGACAGCCAGGCGATCCCGATGGTCGGCCCGTCGAAGTTGCGGTTGGTCCAGAGCTGACCGAGATCGTGCGTAGCCGAGAAACCGTTCGGCCCCCAGTTGGTAAAGCTGTTCAGCAGCACCCCGGCATCGGTGTTTGCCGTCCAGGGATCGGCGCCGGTGCTGGTCGACACAAATTGTTCGACGATGATGTACTGCAACTCGTCGTCGAACTCGTTGTCGTAGTTGGTTTGCACGTTGTTCATGACGGCGATGTTGTGGTTCTCGACCGCCGTCACCGAGCCGTACTTGTTGAACATCAGTCCGTCGGACGCAATGGCCAGATCGATCTCGTAGCAGAGGCCGTTGACCTTCTGCTGGCCCGCCTGGCTTTTGACCTCTTCCATTTTCTGGCTCAACTCCTGGGCGCCGCAGGCGGCTTCCTGATGAGGGATCACTTTAGAATCCTTGTACAGCACGAAGCGGTCTTTCGGAGCCGTTCCATCGAAATACCAGAGCGGTTCGATGAAGTAGGTTTCCTTACCCGCTTCGATATAACCATAGAGGAAGTCGTGGTCGATCGTCAGGCTGACCCGGTCGTCGGGCAAGCCGATGCGGTTGCCGCGATAGGTCTTGTTTTCGGAAACGGCCATCGTTTGCACTCCCTTCTCGCCGGCAACCCGCAGCAGGTAGTCGGGGCTACGCAGGTCGTGCGGGTAGATCTCGACGGCCCAGTTCAGCAGGCCTTCGATCTTGAGTTGGAAGGGGCGGTAGTCGTTGACGCTTTTCACGTACTGATCGAAGGCGACCATATCGATCTCCACGACCTCATAGTCGTAAAAATAGGTTTGCAGCAGGGCGTGCGCGTCCGTTTTCAGCTGTTTCCCTTCAAATACGGGCAGCTGGGCGAAGAGTTGGAGAGAAAAAAGGAAAGACAAAAGGGTAAAACCAACTTTAGCCATGGCGTCGATCTTTTTCACTATTGACATTTTATGACAGGGGCGGTCCTCCCACGAGGGGTGGAGGATCCTGTCGCTCAATAAACAAAGGTGTTGAGAATGAGGGTGAACAATCGGTTACCGGGGTGTGAATTCGCTCTTTCCGATGATTTTCATTGGCTTCCGACAAAATATTGGGTTCCTCCGTTCCGGGAATCGGAGAACAAAGTTAGGCAGCCGCAGGAAATTCAAAACACTTTTTCCCTCTTTTTATCGGGCTCCGAAGGGATAGAAAGGCAAAATCGGTGGAATTGTCTGATAGCTATCATTCCATGTACTGCCGCAAACGGGAAAGCCGCCATCCCTTTCGCAGGATCTTGCGGCAAAATGGATCGGAGGCAGGCGATTTCAGGCAAATCCTGGGGATCGATGATCGACCGGTTGCCCTTACAGAGGCTGGGGGAACCCCTGTACGGAAGTCCCCCCAGCGCACTCGTCGAGTCGGAACGCGAATATGGCAACCAGTAGCAATTACTCCACCACCACCTTGGCCACCCTCCCGTTTGCCTTGATGAGGTACATCCCATTGGGCAGCCGGGAAAGGTCACAGGAAGTTCCCCGCCCCGACATCATCACCTGACCGGAAAAGTTCACGATCGTCCACTCCAGGTTATTCGGAATATCTAGATGAAGCAGTCCGCTCGTCGGATTCGGATAGATGGCTAGGATAGCCTCATGCACGGGCTGGGAAAACAAAGCGCTGGGTGATTCCGGCGTATACGAAAACACCCCGTAGCGATTGCTGGCCCACCACAAAGTGCCCTGGTCATCGAACTCGATCGACGAACGATGCGAACTGTTCACGGAAGGAACATCCTCTATGACCAGATGTTCCCATTCCCCCTCGAACAGGGTCGTCAGGCCGTACTGATGTGCAAAGTAGAGTTTGCCCGCCTCGTCGCTTTCAATGGAGAGGACAGTGAGATTGGCAATATCGCTGATATTGTCTATGATCGGATTGGTCCAGGTCTCCCCGTCAAACTTGATCACCCCAGCCACATCATCGGGAATCCAGACATTCCCATCGCCGTCGAAATGAAAGTCTCCGGAGGGCGTTTGGATAGCCGGGTGATCGACTGCCGTATAGGTAGTCCATTCCCCATCTGCAGACACCTTCTGGATGACGTCGTCATCGAACGCCGCTATCCACAGGTTTCCTTCCGGATCGACGCCGTGGCCGGAAATAATGCCGGTGGCGAGCGGGGAATTATCGGTATTGTACTCGGTAATCCCGTTGGATTCTACGATGTAGATCCGGTCCAATGCTCTTGCATAGATCTTCCCCTGGGCGTCGACGGCCAGACTATGACAGGGAAGCAGCTCGTAATGCAGCCATTCATTGCCGTTGTAATGGTGAAGGCCATTGTAGGAAGATAGCCAGATGTCGTCATCTGCCAGGTGAAGGATATCGGCGATTGGTCCCCAAAGAAGGGGGAGTTCGACGAAAGGCAAAGTCAGGGAAGACCAACTGCCGTCGGAATCCAGCACGGCAATGCTTTTTGTAGAAGTGCTGGCCGTAATGAAGAACAGCCGTCCATCAGCGCCTTTCCGCACCCTGTACACATTATTGTACTCCAGGCTGTGTTGGGAAAGGCTTGCCGTTTGAAGGTTGCCATTCCTATTTACAGAGAGGTATATGTTGTGGTTTAGCCAGCGGTCGTTCTGCTCGTCGATGTAGAAATAGGACGTTTGATC
>JAGQXA010000341.1 GCA_020436865.1 Saprospiraceae bacterium
ACGACGGTCCGGATCGGTGGATACGATGCCGTGGCGTTTTCCTTCTTCAGATTGTAGGCGATGCGGTGCCGGGAGGTAAAGATCAGCGAATCGCCTGCTTCGTAGACAAAATCGTCGGGCAGACAGCCGCCTGCTGCCAATTCATCTACGCTCAGGTCGAAAACGTACTTTAGCCGGATGTCGTCGCTCTCCGTCGCCACCGAAAAGCCATCGCAGAGGTATTCGTTGCCGGTATTCTGATCGACGATGCGGAGCCTGGCTTCGATCAGCGGAATGCCTGCATTTGGGTCCAGTAGTTGTCCGTTCGTGCCGGGGTCCAGGCCGATCGGCAGAAATTCCAGATCGACGGTGGCCAACTGGAAGGTGGCTCCCGGTACGTCGGCGACCACTACACTGGAAATGACCGTTTCCACGGTGTCGCCGGCAATGGCGCGATCGGTTCGGGCCAGCGCGGGGTCGGCGATCCCAATTCCATCGGGTATTCGATCATCGTCGGCATCCGCCAGGCCTAGATTGATGCGGCGAAAAGTGGTTTCCGCCAGTGCATAGCCTTCGATCACCTGCAGACAAACGGAGTCGGGTTGACATTCGTGCGAGGGCGACAGCGTGCTGCAACTTTGCAGGGAACAGGGGGCTCCTCCCGGCGAGCAGTCGGATAAACTGGTGATCACTTCGATGGGTAGAAGAGAAGGGGGCGTAGCGCCGCAACTGCCGTTGTCCGGACAGGAAGTGATCAGCGAGTCGCGGCAGATGAAGGGCTCCTGGCAAAGCTCGTCGCAGGAAAAGCCCAGATCGAAAAACAGCTGATTTACGTTGGCGGGTAACGGGAGGTCGTAGATCGCCTGCACGAGTAAGAACGAATCGCCGGGCAGTAGGTCCAGGCTGCTCGGCAAGGCGCCGCCCAACTCCATCGGATCGTTTTGCCACGACAATCCACAGGGAATGTACAACTGTAGAGTGAGTTCGCCGGTCAGGCTGGTCAGCGAGTCGTAGAGCAGTTGGTATTCGAAAGGGTGAACCTCTCCGTCGAGCAGTTGGATCGGGCCGTCGAGCACTCCCAGAAACTCCGGACCGCTGGCATTGACGATAAATTCATCGATCGAAATGAATGGAATGGGCGGGCAACTCTTGTAATAGGTGTATTTGAATCCCCAGCGGTTATCGGACTGGTTACAAAGTAGCGAGCAGTAGAAGACATCCCAGTAAAGCACCAGGCTGTCACCGGCCTCGATCACCGGAATGGAGATCATGGCACTCCGGTACAGCTCGTCGGGTACGTCGCAAAGTGCTTCCGGCTCGAACGGTTCCGAGGGAACGGGCATCACACTTTGCAATACGCCGGCACTGTCGATGAAGAAACTTAGCGGATCGATGCCCGTTCCTTCGCGGATCTGACGGATCGTGAAAGTGAGGTCGGTAGCTGCTTCGGTTCCTTCGTTCTTGATCACCAGACCGTGTTGGGCGCCATCGGGTCCACAGAAACAGACTGGCGTTTCGCTTAGAGGTTCAACTAGCATGACCGGATGCAGGGTCGACGGCAGAAACTTAACGACCGCTGTCTGTACCGCTTGCTGGCATTGATCGCTATCGCATCCCCAACTTGCCCGCACCGTGGATGCGGAAGAGAACTGATCGAAGCCGCAATCCACGATCAGCACTTCTTCGGTAATGGTAATACTTTCGTTGAACTCGAAGAATTCGTCGCCATCGCCAACAGCGCTGAAGTGGGCGCCGTCGAGTTCCAGCAGCAAGCTGTTGGGGGCGGAAGGCAGCGCATTCCCCGGTGCGGCAGAGAGCACGAGGCCTCCCTGGTGCGCATCCTCGAACGTAAAGCGTTCGATGGGGCCGAAGCGGGTATTGCGGATGGTAAACGATCGATTGAAGGTCTGCCCTTTGCTACCGGTAAAGATGCCGTTGACCACATTGGTCACGACCAGGAGGCCCGTTTCGATCGCAAAGGGATCGCCCGGAAGGAGCAATTCGCCGCCATCATAGGAAAGGGAAAATTGGTTGGAGAACTGCTCTCCGGCGTTGATCTGGTCGATGCAGGCGCACGACGGTTTCTGTTGAAAGGTGAGAACCAGGGTGGAATCGGGCGGCAGATCAGGTAATTCGAAGATCGGCGCCGTCGTATCTGAAATGTCGAGTTCCTGACCGCCGCTCAGGCTACCGGGGAGGTAGGGGGCACAGGGAGGTAACTGGACAGCCAGTTCCAGGCCGGTTAAAGCTTCGGCTTGGTCGTTGTACAAGCTGATGGTTGCAGTTGCCGTTTGGCATACGGCTGACTCGGCCGACAGAGAGGCGGTCAGCACTTGAGCAAGAGCGGCATTTCCGGAAAGCAGGAGGAAGGTCCAATAAAGGGCGGCGAGGAAGGTCTTCCGGAAGTGCATAGGCGGCCAGTTCTTTTGGGTTCTATCCGCAAAATACGCAGGAATCTACCGGGGTGCTCGCGGAAGCGGCGCAAAAAAGGCCAATTACTTACAAAAGGCCAAAAGAAAAAAGGCTGCTCTTCCGCGTGGGAAGAGCAGCCTTTGCACCCGGCAGGCTACCGGATCAGTTCTTGAAGGGGTCCGATTCCTGGTATTTCAATCGAACCGGGGCGTCGAGCCGGGCTACGCGCACTTCCGTTCGGCGGTTGTACTGGTGCTCTTCTTCCGAGCAATTGACGCCGTCGGCGCAGTCGTTGCGCAACTTGGATTCGCCGTAACCGAGGGCCCGGATCCGTTTGGCTTCGATTCCCTGGCTGACGAGATAGCGCTTGGCCGATTCTGCCCGTTTCAGAGAAAGCTTCAGGTTGTATTCCTCCGATCCGCGGGAATCGGTATGGGCGACCATCTCGATTTCCATCGAAGGAAACTGCTTCATTAAGGTAGCCAAAGCGTCGAGCTCGCGGGCAGCGCCCGTACGGATGGCCGACTTGTTGAAGTCGTAATAGATGTTTTCCAGCACGATCACCGAACCCTCCTTGAGAGAGCGGCTGTCGAAATTATCGGCGATCGGATTCAGGCGGAGGTTGACCGTGACGGTACGCTCCGTTCCCTGCCGGATGCCGACCGTGGAGATTCGATTGGAGCCTGGCGCGTAACCCTCTTTCTCGGCGTAGACCATATAGTCGTAGCCCAGGTCGAGGCAGTAGTCGAACTTGCCTTCCTCGTCGGTCTTCAGCATCTTCTCCTCCTGGGT
Source organism: Saprospiraceae bacterium (assembly GCA_020436865.1). Lineage (GTDB taxonomy): Bacteria > Bacteroidota > Bacteroidia > Chitinophagales > Saprospiraceae > JAGQXA01. Next base: position 3,184 of record JAGQXA010000341.1, read on the forward strand.
TTCGCTGTTGACGATGCGAACGACCGCGTTGGACACGATGTCGCCCTGGGGGTCGATGCTCACCAGGCCATCGAGTTTGGCGCAAGTGCGTTTGCCGATCGGCACCCGGATGGTTTGCGGGCCCGATTCGCCGGCGGTGGAGTAGACCACTTCGCCACTGGCATAGCCATCTTTCGTGACCAGCAGCAGGTAGTTCCGTTCCGATTTCAGGCGGTAGTACGCTTCGCCGTTGGCATCGGTGACGAGGCTGGGTTCGCCGAGGTTATCGGCATTCTTTCTCACGAGCTTCAACACCAACTCGTTCGAACCGGGCGACGACGGCAGTAGCTGCACGTCGTACAGATCGTTACCCTGGATGAAGCCGTCGGCTTCGCGTTCGAAGACCCTCACCTGGGCGCCGGGGATGCGCTGGTTGGTCTGTTTGTCGTAGACGATCACCTGGGCCGCCAGTTGCATGCCGCTGCGCATGCCCTGAAGGCCGTCGGGCAGTTCGAAGCGGTAAATATCATCTTTGCCGTAGCCGCCGGCCCGGTCGGAAGTAAAAAATCCATATTCGCCGTTCGGATCGAGGATGAAGCCCAGGTCATCCAAGGGCGAATTGAAGGGCATGCCCAGATTCGACACTTTCCCCCAGTTCTGGCTGCTCAGGTCGATCATGAACATGTCGAGTCCGCCGTAGCCCCCATGTCCGTCCGAAGAAAAGAACAAGGTCCCGGATTCATGGATGAAGGGGAATACCTCATTACCGGAGGAATTGATCTCCGGGCCGAGATTGATGGGCGTGCCCCAGATATCTCCCCTTTTCTCGACCATGTACAGGTCGAAGCCGCCGTAACCGCCGGGCATGTCCGAAGTAAAATAGAGCCGCCGGTTGTCGGCCGATAAAGAGGGGTGACAAACGGAGTATTCGTCGTTGTTGAACGGTAGTTCCTGTACATTCTCCCAGTCGAACCGCCCCCGCCGCGCTTCATAGATCTTCAGGCGGGTGATGCCGCGGGAGTCGGCCTGACGGATCCCGTTCTTCATATTGTTGCGGGTGAAATAGATGATATCTCCCGACCGGTTAAACGACACGGGGCCTTCATGCACCTGTGAGTTGACGTTGATGGAGAACTCCTCCGGCTGAAGGGGAGTCCCTTGCTTGTCCAGTTCGGCGTAAAAGAGTTCGAAGAAGGTTTCTCCGATCTTCTTGTCAACTGCTCCGCTCTTGTGCCGGGAAGACACGTAGACGATGCCGTTTTGGTAGAAAACCGGCGAGAACTCCAGATTCTCCGTGTTGATCATCACGGTGTTCTTGAGAACCACATTCGGGTTGATCTCTCCCTTTTCGTAGATCTTGTCGGCCGATTTGGACTTGGAAGATTTTTGCTGGGCCCAGGCTGGAGAAATAGCCAGCAACAGGGTCAGCAGTAAGATGGAACCGCGCAGTTGTTTCATGCTTTGTTGAATGGTAGTTAGGTGAAAAAACGAATTTTGCGACAAATAAATTATGTGTCGAAAGGGCGATGTGTTTAGCGTGGCGCCGGAACGGCCCCATTGCAAGGTCTTCCAAAAGTAGCGATCAGCCGGATAAAATGGTAAAAATTTTAATATTTAAGGCAGTGCAATCGACTGATCTGCGTCGATTACACCGCCCGTCGGTAGACAAGGCCTAGAAAAAGCGCGGATTGACGTATTCCTCTCCTTCAGGTTTGCCCAGGCAATAGCGCAGGGCCAACTCGATGCTTCCGGTGCTATATTCTTTGATCTCCGAGAGTGTCAGATCATAGGAAACGCCCAGCAGGAATTTTTCGGAAAGCTGGGCAGCGAGCAGAACATCGAGCGATTCACCGGTTCCGGAAACCGACGATCCTCCCAGTCGGTAGGTAATGCCGGCCATGTATCTGTTCGAAATACTCAGGCTCAGGTTGATGTCGGCGTCGAGCGGTGCGTTTTGAACATACTTGAGGAGTACCTGCGGCTGCAGGCTGAGGGTTTCGTTCAGGGGGATGGAAAAGCCCCCCATCAGATACAGATGCCGGATCTCGCGGGAGATGGTCGTGGTGCCTCCATCGGCGAAGTCGATGTTATTGGTCAGGAATCTAGGGATCGACAGCCCGACAAAAAAGGTCTCCCCCTGGTAATAGGCGCCGGCGCCGAAATTGAGCAAGAATTTTTGCTGTTGCTCCAATGGAATGCTCCCGTCGAGTTCGATCGGCTGAGTGGCTTTGATGCGGTTGTCCTGGAAGTTGTTCGTCAGCGAACGTACCGACCCTTCCAGTCCGAGCCCAAGATAACCCCGCCCCATCCGGATCCGGTAAGCATAAACGAGGTTGGCCGTGACCTGCTCGGTGATCCCGATGGCGAATCGCGAAACAGTCGCTCCGAGTCCGACCCGTTGGTTGACCAGGGGCATGTTGAACGTGAGGATCTGCAGCTCGGGAGAGCCTTCCAGGCCCAACCATTGTTTGCGATAGATGCCGGTGAAACAGGGCGCCTCCTGGCTGCCGGCATAGCCGGGATTGTAACCCAGTTTGTAGTACATGAACTGGGTGTTATGGGCTTCTTGCTGGGCCCAGATGGTGCCGAGAAAAAGAACGCTTATGAGGATGGTCAATAGAGATTTCATATGGGAGAATTTGCGGTTTCGGGAATTGAGTTCATGACTGCAGCGGCGGGAACCCCCTAATCCTCTGGGGGCTCCCGCGGCTTCGACTATCGTTGAATGATCAGGAAGCCCGTTTGTGGCTCCTCGCCGGAATTGAACACTACGATGAAGAAGTAGGTGCCGACCGGTAGGTCCTCCCCGTCGTAGGTGCCCGCCCAATCGTTCAGATAAGGCGCAGCGTGGAACACTTCGTCGCCCCATTGATTGAAGATGGACACTTTGTTGTCGGGGTACTGGGCAAAATCCGACAGGCAGGGCACCACGAATAGATCGTTGATACCGTCGCCGTTCGGGGTGATGATGGTCGGTACTTCGCAGCGGGCATCTTCGCCGACGATGATCTCCACTACGGCGGTCGAGCAATCGCAAGACGCGCTGCAGATCTCATAGGTAAAGATGTCGGTGCCGATGAAGTTGATAAAGGGCTGGTAGCTGAACCCTCCGTTCGTTCCGATCTGGGTCAGGGTGCCGTTCGACGGTTGGGTCAGAATGTTGACGAAGTAATCGAGCGGCTTTTCATCGTTCTCATCGACCGCGAAGTCAATGCTACCGGCAAATTCGACCCGCACCTCGTCATCGAAGGCGATCGGCGCCATTTTGTAGCTAACGATCACCGTGTCGATGCCGTCCTCGCCACAGACCCCGTCATTCAGCGTCCAGATGAAGACGTTGTCGCCCACTGCCAGATTGCAGGCCAGGGCGTTGGGGTTGTTCGGGTTGGAAAAGTCGATCTCTTCGTTGGGCGAAGACCAGGTTCCGAATCCGGCATCTGGGCCAAGCGCACTAAGCTCGGTACATCCGTCGCCGCAATCGTCGTAGTCGTCGCCGGCAAACGTAAAGGCTTCGATCACCCGTACCCACATGAAATCCGACGATGCGCCGCAACCGTTGTCCGGAGTGGTCCAGGTAAACTTATATTCGTTGCCCGGCACCAGGCCGAGGATCTGCGTATTCGGATCGGTGGGATCTACGATCACCACTCCCAGGGAATCCTGCCCGTTCGGTTGCGTCCACATACCGCCGCCGATCGTGGGCAACGTGGCGCTGAGGTTGACACTGTTGACCTCGCAGGTGTCGATATCGGGCCCGGCATTTGCCTGCTCGATGATGTCGACGATCACTTGCATGGTGTCTTGGGAGTAATCTACACAGGCGCCATTCGTCAGCGACCACTGGAAAAGGTAGATCTCGCCGGGGATCAGGCCGGTCACCGTCGTATTGGCGGCATCGGGATTGCTGAACATGACGCCCGGCGCCCCGGAGATGAACGACCAGGATCCGACGCCGATCGTCGGAGCTGTGGCATTCAGTACGGCCGCCTGCCCTTCGCAGCTGTTCACGTCGGGACCGGCATTGGCCATGTTCGGCGGAATGGCATTGAACATGACCGAGGTCGGAATGGAGGGCGACGAGGCGCAGCCGTTCAGGGTGGCCACGGCGTAGAAGGTTTGGTTGCCGGCGCTGAAGCCGTCGAAGTCATTCAGAATGAACACGAGGGCCGGCGTCGGTCCGCCGATCACCTGGTTGTTGGCGGCATTGTACCAGGTGTATTGAGCTCCGGGAGTAGCTGTGCCCGGGGAGATCGTCAGGATCAGCTCGGCATCAGGATCGTCGATACAAACTGCTCCACTGTTGCTGATCACCGGCAGGTTCGGCACGTCATTGATGATCACGTTGGTGGAGGCGATCTGCGACGGGCAGCCGTTCACCGTCACCACCACCGAGTAGGTGCCTTCATTGACATCGTTGGCGTTGGGTACGATCGGGTTGCACACGGATGAGCTAAAGCCTGGCCCGAGCCAGGCGTAAGTGGCGCCGCTGATACAGTTGGTTGACAATTCGAGTACGCCACCCTCGCAGACCGGGCTATTGCTGAAAGCCGAGATATTGGGAATTGGATTCACTACCAGCGGCAGTACACCGGAGGAATCGGTCGGACAGCCGTCGACCTCCACGGTTACCAGGTAATTGCCCGCATCGTCGACCGTCAGGTCGTTGAGGGTCAGAGAGGGGGTCGAGGTCGAAACGATACCGTTGTTCGGCGTATGCCAGAAATAGGTTTCGACCGTCCCGTTGTAATTGTCGATCGTCGAGATGGTTACCGCATCACCCTCACAGAAGGGCCCGGGTTCGTTAGTGGTCGGGATCGCCGGATTGGGCAGAATGGCGCCCATTTCCACAACGGTGGTCTTCGGATTGGAAGAGCAACCGTTGGCATCGGTTACGATCAAGGTGTACGAGCCATTATTAGCCGGCGTGGCATTGGGAATGACCGCTACGCTGTCGGTCGAGAAATAACCCTGTGGCTGGTTGCTCCAGGCAAAATCGAACGGTCCGCCATTCGCCGGGAAAATGGTGGGGAACAACTGGATATTCGTAGGTCCCTGCGGACAGTCGGGGGCGTTATTGCTCACACTGGTGATGACCGGCGCCGTGTTGACCACGACGTTGGTCGTTGCCGAATTCACACAGCCTGCCGCCGACGTGACGGTCAGCATATAAGCGCCCGCTACCGGCGGGATCGTTACGGTGCTGCCCTGGTACATATTGCCGTTCGGCCCTTTCCAAACGTAGCTGGCGCCGGGGATCGGGTTGCTGGCCATCAGTTGCAGTTGCTCGTTGTTGCAAACCGGGCTGTTGCTCGTAGGCGAAACGTTGGGAGGGGCTTCTACATAGACCGTCGTAGGCGCCGAAACGGGCGAAGAGCAGATGTTGTCGAACACCTGGACAGTCCAGTTGCCGGCCTGTTGGGTGGTCACATTCTCGACCATGAGCGTGTTGGTGGTCGTGACGAAGGTCGTGAAATTCGGAGAGGTCCATTCATACGATGTGGCTCCGGGAATGTTCGTGAACAGGGTCACCGTATCGCCCACACAGGCCGGGTTGTTTTGCGTCGTGGAATTACTGACCATGGGCAGGTTCGGGGCGTCGAGTACATTGACCACTGTAAAGGCAGGGTCGGACGGACAGCCGTTTCGGAAGACGGTCAGGGTGTACAGACCGTCATTCCCGAATCCTGCGGGACTGATCGGGTTCGGGATCTGCAGGTTGGAGGTAAACCCGGGGCCGGTCCATTGATAGGTAATGTCCGGACCGCTAATGAACGTGCCGAGTTGGATGAGCCCTCCTTCGCAGACGTCGATGACGTCGTCGTTGGTTTCGGCGACCGGCTTCCCGGTGATGTGCACGGTCGAGGAAGCGGAAGGGTTCGATTCGCAATCGTCGCTTTCGACGATCACATAGTAGGAAAAATCACCCTCCGTATGAGGGCCAGGGATGGTGTAGGAAGCTACGGCAGTAGTGGCCAGAAAGGTTCCCCCGGGAGAAACGCCGCTATACCAGTGGTAAGCTACCGTTCCGCCGCTGATCGGCGTGGTTTTCAGGACGAGGTTCTGATTCGAGCAGATGCTGTCGTCGGCAAAGGTCAATACCGGCGTCAGGGGCAGATCGTCGATGGCCACCTGTATCTCGCCGGTCGACGAACAACCGGTTAAGCCGGTGATCGTCACCGTGTAAGTTCCGGCATTAGCGCTACCGGCATTAACGATGAACGGATTCTTGACGGTCGAACTGAAATTCGGTCCGCTCCATTGATAGGTATACACGTTATTGCCGGGCGAAGTCGGCGGGTTGGCAAAGAGGAAGAGCGTGTCGTTTCCACAAGCGCCCACCGAATACGACGGCATCGGAGGTTCGCCGTCGACCCTTACGAGGGCCGAGCAGGAGGCCATATTACCGGCGATATCGATCACTGTCAATACGGCGGTCAGGGTATCCCCGATCATGTCGCAGGTGATCGTGTTCGGTACCACATACATGGAGTCGATGGCGCAGTTGTCGAAACTGCCCATGTCGATATCGGCCGGCGGAATGGTTTCCGTGACCAGCCCGGAGGGATTGATCTCAATGATGGAGGCGCCGCACAGAGCGGTGGGCAATTCGTTGTCGACCACGGTGATCTCGAAAGAACAGGTGTCGGGATTACCCGCAAAGTCTTCCACCACATAGGAGATTGTCGTCACCCCCTGATTCAGCACATGGGTGGGTAAGCCGACCATGCTGTTCACCGGCGTGGGCGGGATCGTGGTGGCCCCTTCGGCGAAATACAACGGAGTAAGGGTCTCATAGCTCAGAGTGGCAGTCATAAAGCTGAGGCCGTCGTTGTCGCCGTTAGCCGTCACATTGCCCGGCACGCAGGGGTTGATCCCCATTTCCGTAGTGGGCGGTGGAAATGGGAAATTCTTGAAAGATTCGGCTACGAACAGCACGAATCCGCCGGCGGCCATCATGTTGAAATCGGTCGGCGAGATCGTGAAGGTGATGACACTAGCTGTATCACAATTGCCGGACACGACATGAGGTTGCCCCGTTTCGGTAGTGCCCAGCAGGTTGTCCATCTGATCATAAATGCTGAAGTACTCGCCGAGGCTGTCCACATCGCCCTGTACAGTGAAGGTGAGGGTGACCGGGCTGACGGCATTTGGCGTTACGCCGTTGAAGACGAACACTTTGTCGTCGGCAATGTATTCGCCGAGATTGGGATCGACGGAAAAGGTCAGCAAGGCCTCGGTAGGGTTGTCGGGCTGCGTTTGATCGAACGGAACAGTGGCGCCGCAGTTGTCGGTGATGTTCTGGATGAGCGGGATCTGCACGCTGGCTTCGCACAGACCGGGATCCACGTTAACCGAAAAGTCGGCCGGGCAGGTCACGACCGGCGGTTCCTGATCTTCCACCGTGACGGTAGAGGAGCAGGTGGCTTCGTTGCCTGCACAGTCGATGATGTAAAAATCGATGGTCGTAGTACCCAAGGGAAAGGTATCGGTAATGGGGCCAATAGGCATTAGCGGGATGCGTGCACCGCCGTCGATGCTGTATTCCATGCGGATATCGGCAGGTCCGGTGGCAGTGTAGCTCAGACTGACATCGGCTGTGCCTCCCGGACAGATATTGTTGACACTGAATTGCCCGCCCAGACCCGAGGGTAGATTCGGAGTGAGGGTAATATTGACGATCCCGTCGGCGGCCCAGAGGTTGTAGGTGGCGGCGGGGATCGTGATCATCGTGACTGAGCTGTCGCACTGGGCTGGAGTGCTGACGGTTTGACCGAGATTGCTGCCGTCGTCGCCCAGAATATGCAGAAATTCGGTGGCGCCTTCGGCGTCGACCTTGTTCAGGTCGACTTGCAGCGTCACATTGGTAGTGGCCATATTGGGCGAAGGCGCGACGGCAAAGGTAAAGGTCATCGGATCGATCGGGGTCGTGGCTTCCTGCCCCGGAAGAGCCGGGCTGGTGAGCGCCTGAGAGAGCTGATAGTCGAGCATTTGGACAATGGCGCCACATTCTTCGAACACCACCGGCGGCGGGAGTGAAAGCACGGTTTCACATACGCCGGGATCGGTGGCTACGATCGTGTCGGACACACAGGCCAGAATGGCCGGCGGAGTGTCGTCGACGACCGTGAAAGTGCCGGAGACCATCGTCATGTTCCCGCATTCATCGGTAACGACGAAGTCCACCGTCTGTTGACGGTAAATCCCGAGGGGATCGCCGGTGCAAGCCGGCGGCGGGAGCGAGGCTACATCCATGGTCCCGCCGTTGAAGGCGGTCCAGAACAACCCCGCGCCATTGGAGCAATTGTCGGCAGCCGTGGAGTTGCCATGAGCCGCTATCCAATCGGCAAAAGCGGCATCGGCATCGGCGTCGGTCGTGCAGGCGATCGTGATGTCCTGTGGATTGAAGGTGATGACCGGCCGGGTGGTGTCCTGGACGAAGATGACCTGTTGGGAACTATCGACATTACCGCAGGCATCCTCTACATACCAGGTACGTCGAACGCTGTAAGTATG